>NZ_JBHYMC010000028.1:0-83004 GCF_042742535.1 Streptomyces sp. NPDC058880 | reverse complement strand
GACCCCCACAGGGGTCCGGCGGCCACCGGCTTTTCTTCTCCCCCGCGGCGACGGCCGGAAAGGCGGCGCCGACAACGGAAGGGCCCCCAGCACAGGTGCTGCGGGCCCTTCCGAAAGGCGGTGCCGGTGCTGCTGTGGGGCGGCGTGCGGTCAGCTCTCGCTGCGCCGCAGGCTCGGCTTCAGGTCCTTGAAACGGGCCAGCAGCCCGTTGACGAACGAGGGCGACTCGTCCGTCGAGAACTCCTTGGCCAGCTGGACGGCCTCGTCGATGGCCACGGCGTCCGGGGTGTCGTCCACCCAGATCAGCTCGTAGGCACCGAGCCGCACGATGTTCCGGTCCGCGGCCGGCATCCGGTCGAGGTCCCAGTCCACGGCGTAGGTGACGATCAGGTCGTCGATGCGGTTCACCTTGTCGGCGTACCCCTCGACGAGATCCATCGTGAAGGCGCTGACCGGCGGCTGCCGGTCGTCCGAGCGCGCGTGGCGGATCCAGTCCGCGAGGACCTCGCGGACGGACACCCCGCGCTGGTCGGCCTCGAAAAGGATCTGGAAGGCGCGCTTGCGCGCGTTGCTCCGGGCAGCCACGGTTAGCTGTTCACCCGGCCGAGGTAGTCGCTGGTGCGGGTGTCGACCTTGACCTTCTCGCCCGTGTTGACGAAGAGCGGGACCTGGATCTCGTGGCCGGTCTCCAGCGTGGCGGGCTTGGTGCCACCGGTGGAGCGGTCGCCCTGGACGCCCGGGTCGGTGTGCTGGATGACGAGCTCGACGGCGGCCGGGAGCTCGACGTAGAGCACCTCGCCCTCGTGCTGCGCCACGGAGGCGGTGAAGCCCTCGATGAGGAAGTTGGCGGCGTCGCCGACGGCCTTCTTGTCGACCATCAGCTGGTCGTAGGTCTGCATGTCCATGAAGACGAAGTACTCGCCGTCCATGTACGAGAACTGCATGTCACGGCGGTCGATGGTGGCCGTCTCGACCTTCGTGCCGGCGTTGAAGGTCTTGTCGACGACCTTGCCGGAGAGCACGTGCTTGAGCTTGGTGCGCACGAAGGCCGGGCCCTTGCCGGGCTTGACGTGCTGGAACTCGACGACGGACCAGAGCTGGTCACCGTCGAGCTTGAGCACCATGCCGTTCTTGAGGTCGTTCGTGGAAGCCACGGTTGCGGAATCTCCTGCACTGGAAGACCACGGGTGCACGCACCACCCGGCAGTGCGGGCTAGAGTGCGAGCAGCTCCTTGGTCGTAATGGTGAGTAGCTCGGGACCGCCGTCCGCCTCGGGGCGTACGACGAGCGTGTCATCGATCCGGACACCTCCCCGGCCCGGGAGGTGAACCCCCGGTTCGACGGTGACCGGCACGCAAGCGTCCAGTTTACCCATTGCCGTAGGTGCAAGCTGCGGGTCCTCGTCGATTTCGAGGCCGACGCCGTGTCCCGTCCACGGGGCGAGGGCCTCCGCGTGCCCCGCGGCGTCCAGTACGGACCGGGCCGCATGGTCGACCTCGCGGTAGGCGGCGCCCGGCAGCAGCGCCTCGCGTCCCGCCCGCTGAGCGGTGAAGACGCAGTCGTAGAGCTCGATCTGCCAGTCGGCGGGGGTGGTGCCGATGACGAAGGTCCGGCCGATCTCGCACCGGTAGCCGCGGTAGTTGGCGCCCAGGCAGACCGAGAGGAAGTCTCCCTCCTCCACCCTGCGGTCGGACGGCCGGTGCCGGGATCGCCCGGAGTGCGGGCCGGTGCCGACGGAGGTCGGAAAGGCCGGGCCGTCCGCCCCGTGGTCGACGAGCCGCCGCTCCAGCTCCAGGGCGAGGTGGCGTTCGGTGCGGCCGACGAGGATGGATTCCAGCAGCTCGCCCAGGGCCTGGTCGGCGATCTCCGCGGCGATCCGCAGGCAGGCGATCTCCCCCTCGTCCTTGACGAGGCGCTGCTGCTCCACGGCGGTCCCGAGGTCGGCCAGGCGGAGCTTGGGCGCGACGGAGCGCAGGGCCCGGTGCCGGGCGACGGTGAGGTGGTGCTCCTCCACGGCGAGCGAGTCGGCGCGGACGGAGGCGGCGGCGTCGGCCGCGGCGACGGCGGGATCCCCGCCGCGGGCGGCCAGCACGGTGACCCGGAGGTGTTCGTCGAGCCGGCCCTCGTCGGCCTCGCCGGTGGGCGCTCCGACGCAGAACAGGGCGTCCTCGGCCGGGCCGACGAGGAGTACGGCGCCGAGCGGTGACGCCCCGGAGAGGTAGCGGACGTTCGCCGGACGCGTGATCAGCGCGGCGGCGTTCCCCGCGGCGGCGCATCGGTCGCGGAGCAGGCCCCGACGGGCGGCGTACACGTCTGACATGTCTTCGAGCCTACGAGCGCCCCGCGGATCCGGCCCGGCGAGCGCGTCCGGACGAGGCGAGGCGGGCCCGATGCCGGCGGGTCGGCCCGAGCGGCCCGCCGGGGCGCCCGAGCGGGCCCGCGGCCCGGCTCCCGGCCCTTTCCCTCCCGGGGCGTCCGCCTCCGCCGGGGCTACCAGCCGCCGGGTGCCGGCATGGCCCTGGCCAGGGCCTCGTCGAGGGCGCGGGCGGTGCCTTCGACGTCGAGATGGGAGTTGTCGATGATCGGCAGCCCGGAGCCGTACCAGCCGGCCATCCGGCCGTGGATGCGGGCGACCTCCTCGTCGGAGAGCCGCCGGTTGCCGGAGCGTTCGGCGTTGCGCTCCAGGACGATCTCCAGGCCGGGCAGGAGCACGACCGGCAGCAGTGTCGGACCGACGTGGCGTTTCCAACCGCCCAGCCCCACCACGGGCCGGTCGGGGAAGACGGCGTCGTCGAGGATGCAGGAGATGCCGTTGGCCAGGTAGTTGCGGGCCGCGAAGCCGCAGGTGCGGCGGGCGAGCCGGTACTGCGCCTCGGAGTGCTCGTTCCAGCCGGCCTGCGGGTCGGCGAAGCCGGAGCAGACCCACTCCCGCACGTCGTCCAGGCTGACGTGGGCGGTCGGCACGGGCCGGGTGCTGGCCCAGTGCCGGGCCACGGTGGTCTTCCCGGCGCCGGCAGGCCCGATCAGCAGGACGGCGAGCACGGCGCCGCCGGTTCCCGCCACCGCGGGCGGCAGCGGGATGTGCCCGGTGGCTTCGGGAACGGGCGCCACCTGGGGCGGGGCCGGGTGCTGGGACGGCGGCGGGGGCGAACCCGGCCAGCCCTGAGCCGGGGGTATGGGCGGCTGCGGGGGCGCCGAAGGACGCTGCCCCGGCTGCCCCCAGCCCCCGCCACCCACTCCTTGGTGCATCCGCTGCCACTTTCGTCTCGTTCCTGCGACTGATGCGAGAACGTTATATGACCGCGGAGGCCCGGCCGTCCACCAGGCTGCCGGGCCGGTGCGTCAGGCGTCGATCTCGTCCGCCAGTGCACGCAGCGCCAGCCGGTAGGAGCCGATCCCGAAGCCGGCCACGGTCCCGGTCGCCACGGCGGCGATGACCGAGGTGTGCCGAAACTCCTCGCGGGCGTACGGGTTGGAGATGTGCACCTCGATCAGCGGCGCCGTGCGCTGCGCGGCGGCGTCGCGCATGCCGTACGAGTAGTGGGTGAAGGCCCCCGGGTTGATGACCACGGGGAGCTTTCCGTCCGCGGCCTCGTGCAGCCAGCGGATCATCTCGCCCTCGTCGTTGGTCTCGCGGACCTCGACGTCGAAACCGAGCTCCTCGCCCAGCGACCGGCAGCTGTCCACCAGTCCCGCGTACGAGGTCGCCCCGTACACGTCGGGCTCGCGCGAGCCGAGACGGCCCAGGTTCGGGCCGTTCAGCACCAGCACGCGGCGGCTCACGCCGACACCTCGCCGTAGGCGGCGATCAGGTGCGCCGGGTCGGGGCCCTCCAGGACCGTCGGCTTGGCCAGACCGTCGAGGACGATGAAGCGCAGCAGGTTGCCGCGGGACTTCTTGTCGACCTGCATGGTCTGGAGCAGCTTGGGCCACTGGTCGCCGCGGTAGGTCAGCGGCAGCCCCACGGAGGCGAGGACCGCCCTGTGCCGGTCGGCGGTGGCGTCGTCGAGGCGGCCGGCGAGCCGGCCGAGCTCGGCGGCGAAGACCATGCCCACCGAAACGGCCGCACCGTGCCGCCACTTGTAGCGCTCATTCTTCTCGATGGCGTGCGCGAGGGTGTGGCCGTAGTTGAGCACCTCCCGCAGCCCGGATTCCTTCAGGTCGCTGGAGACGACGTCGGCCTTGACCCGGATGGAGCGCACGATCAGCTCGGCGGTGTGCGGACCTTGGGGCGTACGGGCCGCCTGCGGGTCCTCCTCGATCAGGTCGAGGATCACCGGATCGGAGATGAATCCGGCCTTGATGATCTCGGCGAGGCCGCTGACGTAATCGTTGACCGGCAGCGAATCCAGCGCCGCCAGGTCGCAGAGCACCCCGGCCGGCGGGTGGAAGGCGCCGACCAGGTTCTTGCCCTCGGCGGTGTTGATGCCGGTCTTGCCGCCGACGGCCGCGTCGACCATCGCCAGGACGGTGGTCGGAACGGCGACCCAGCGCACGCCGCGCAGCCAGCTGGCCGCGACGAATCCCGCGAGGTCGGTGGTGGCTCCGCCGCCGACGCCGACGATGACGTCGGTGCGGGTGAAGCCGGACTGGCCGAGCGCCTTCCAGCAGTAGGCGGCGACCTCGGCCGTCTTCGCCTCCTCGGCGTTCGGCACCTGGATGGCGACCGCTTCGTAGCCCTGGTCGGCGAGGTCGTCGCGCAGCGCCTCACCGGTCGAGGCGAGGGCCTCGGGGTGGATCACGGCGACCCGCTGGGCCCTGGTACCGATCAGGGAGCCGAGCTCGCCGAGCAGCTGCCGCCCGACCAGCACGTCGTACGGGTCATGGCCGGCGCTTCCGCCGACGTGGATCCGCGTCACCTGGTCTGTCATACGTCCTTCAACTCCAGAGCGTCGAGGACCGCCTGGGCGACCTCTTCGGGGGTGCGGTCGTCGGTGGCCACGACGACGCGTGCGACTTCGGTGTAGAGGGGGCGCCTGGCCTCCATCAGCTCGCGCCACTGGCGGCGCGGGTTGACGGCCAGCAGCGGGCGGGCGGCGCCCAGGCCCACGCGCCGCACGGCTTCCTCCACGTCCATCGACAGATAGGCGACGGGCAGGCCGGTCAGCAGTGCGCGGGTGCCTTCGTCGAGCACGGCGCCGCCGCCGAGGGCGAGGACTCCGGTGTGCTCGGCGACAGCGGCCTCGACGGCCTGCCGTTCCAGCTGGCGGAAGTACGGCTCGCCCTCATCGACGAAGATGTCGGAGATCGGCCGGCCCTGGGCCGTGACGATGTCCGCGTCGGTGTCCCGGTAGGGGACGCCGAGCCGCTCGGCGAGCAGCGCCCCCACCGTGGACTTGCCGGAGCCCATGGGCCCGACGAGGACGACGAGCGGTGCGGCCGTCACCGGATCTGCAGGTGGTCGAGGTAGGCCTGGACGTTGCGGCGAGTCTCGGGGACCGAGTCGCCACCGAACTTCTCGACGACGGCGTCGGCCAGTACGAGGGCCACCATCGCCTCGGCGACGATGCCGGCGGCCGGCACGGCGCACACGTCGGAGCGCTGGTGGTGGGCCACGGCGGCCTCGCCGGTGGCGACGTCGACGGTCGCCAGCGCGCGCGGGACGGTGGCGATGGGCTTCATCGCGGCGCGGACGCGCAGCAGTTCGCCGGTGGTCAGACCGCCCTCGGTGCCGCCGGAGCGGCCGGAGGTGCGCTTGAGGCCCTCGGGCGTGGAGACGATCTCGTCGTGCGCCTTCGAGCCGGGCACGCGGGCGAGCTCGAAGCCGTCGCCGACCTCGACGCCCTTGATGGCCTGGATGCCCATGAGGGCGGAGGCGAGGCGTGCGTCGAGCCGGCGGTCCCAGTGGACGTGCGAGCCGAGTCCGACGGGGACGCCGTAGGCGAGGACCTCGACGACGCCGCCGAGGGTGTCGCCGTCCTTGTGGGCCTGGTCGATCTCCGCGACCATCGCCTTGCTGGCGTCGGCGTCGAGGCAGCGGACCGGGTCGGCGTCGAGCCTGTCGACGTCGGCGGGAGTGGGCAGGACTCCGTAGGGGGCCTTGGCCGAGGCCAGCTCGACGACGTGGGAGACGATCTCGATGCCCGCGACCTCCTTGATGAAGGAGCGGGCGACGGCGCCGAGGGCGACGCGCGCGGCGGTCTCACGGGCGCTGGCGCGCTCCAGGATCGGCCGGGCCTCGTCGAAGCCGTACTTCTGCATGCCCGCGAGGTCGGCGTGGCCGGGGCGCGGACGGGTCAGCGGCGCATTGCGGCCGGTGTCCTTGAGGAGTGAGGGGTCGACCGGGTCGGCCGACATGACGGTCTCCCACTTGGGCCACTCCGTGTTGCCGATCATGACCGCGATCGGGGAGCCCTGGGACAGGCCGTGGCGGACGCCGCCGAGGAAGGTGATCTCGTCCTGCTCGAACTTCATCCGGGCACCGCGGCCGTAGCCGAGCCGGCGCCGGGCCAGGTGATCGGCCACCAGCTCGGTGGTGACCGGGACGCCGGCGGGAAGACCCTCCAGCGTCGCGACCAGTGCCGGTCCGTGCGACTCTCCTGCGGTCAGCCAACGCAACCTGCTCAACGATGCTCCTCATGCTCGCGCCTGGTACTGCGACGGCGCGATCGGGTGCGCGGCCCGGACCCGCCTCACCCGAATCCTCCCATGTCCGGAACGGTTTCACGGGCCCCGGTCCAGCTGTCGGACGCCCCGCTGGTCAGCGGACCCGGCTGCGGCGCCCACGGAACCAGGTGGCCGCCGTCCAGACACCGAGGAACCCCACGAGCGCGAAAACCAGGCCCTTGGCCCAGATCGGCAGGTCGGCGAAGGCCACTCTGATCACGCCGTACAGCACCACGGGGATGTCCCATTTCGACGCGAGCGCCTGATCCGTATCCGTCCCGTCCATCCCAACCCCCTGTAAAAGTGCAGGTGGACAGGGTAACGGGCGATATTACCGATCAGTAGGTGAGATTCCGCCAAGATCACTCCGCGGGCGGGAAGAGCGCTGCTGCCCCGGTGCCTCAAGAGGATCCGGAGAGGGCCGCGAGGCCCGCCCGCCGCATCACCCCGAGCGGCGCCGGGGAGCGGCCGGTCATCTGCTGCACCTGGAGAACCGCCTGGTGCACCAGCAGGTCCAAACCGCCCAGGAGGTTCCCCTCGCGCTGCGACCAGGCGGCGGCGAGCGGCGTGGGCCAGGGGTCGTAGAGGACGTCGAAGAGGGTGCCCGGTGCGTCCGGGACCGCGGCGGCCAGTTCGTCGGTGGCGCCGGCCGGGGTGGTCGCGATGACCAGGGGCGCCTCCAGCGCACCGGCTGCCTCGGACCAGTCGGCCGTACGGACGGCCACGCCGAGCCGCTCGCCCCACTGCCGCATCTCGTCGCTGCGCGCCCGCGAGCGGACGTACGCCGTGACCTCGCCGGTGCAGATCCGCGACAGCGCGGCGAGCGCCGAGGAGGCGGTGGCCCCGGCACCGAGGACGGCGGCCGAAGGCACCTTGTCGACCCCGCGCTCGTGCAGCGCGGCGACGATGCCGGGGATGTCGGTGTTGTCGCCCAGGCGCCGGCCGTCCTCGGTGAAGACGACCGTGTTGACCGCCTCGACGGAGGCCGCCGTGTCGCTGACCCCGTCCAGCAGCGGGATGACCGCCCGCTTGAGCGGCATCGTCAGCGACAGCCCGGCCCACTCGGGGCCGAGCCCGGAGAAGAAGTCCGGGAGCGCGGCCTCGTCGACCTCGAAGCGGTCGTACGACCAGTCGGCGAGGCCGAGCTCCTGGTACGCGGCACGGTGCAGCACCGGTGAGAGCGAATGCTCGATGGGCGAACCCAGCACCGCGGCCCGTATCCGTGTCATGTCCTGCTACCCGCCGTTCTTCTGCCTCTGCCGTTCCTGGAACTCGGCGACCAGCTTGAGGTGCTCGTCGTAGGTCTTGGTGAAGGTCGTCGTGTTGCCGTCGACCGACACGAAGAACATCCAGCCGCCGTGGTCAGGGTTGAGGGTAGCGGTAAGCGCGTCCATGCCCGGGTTCCCGATCGGGCCGACCGGCAGGCCCTTGATGAAGTGGGTGTTGTACGGGTTGTTGAACGCCTGCGCTTCCTTGAGGTTGAAGTTGATCTCGCTCTGGTTCTTGGCGTAGTTGTACGTCGAGTCGAACTCGATCTTCTGGTTCGTGACGTCGTTGGTCTTCTTCATGCGGTTGTAGACGACTTCGGACATCTTGCGGAAGTCGTCGTGGTTCTTGCCCTCGGCGTTGACGAGGCTGGCCACCGTGACGACCTGCAGCGGGTTCTCCAGCCCCAGCTCCTTGGCCTTGGCCTCGATGCCCAGCTCCGCGTACTTGTCGGAGGCGTTCTTGACCATCTGCTTGAGCAGCGACTCGGGGGTGCTGTCCTTGCTGAGGTCGTAGCGCGTCGGGAACAGGAAGCCCTCGAGCGGGTCCATGAGCTTGGGGTTGTTGCCGGCCCAGGCCGGCAGCCCCATGTTCTTGGCCTCGCGCAGGGCGATCTCCTTGGTGGTGCCCTCCGGTTTGCCCAGCTTCTTGTCGATCGCCTCGTACACCTTGGTGTTGCGCATGCCCTCGGTGACGGTGATGACGTTGAGCTTGGTGGGGTCGATCATCAGCGCGACGGCGGCCGCGGCCGACATCTTCTTGTTCATCGGGTAGATGCCGGGCTGGATGGACTTGCCCTTGGGGTTGGCCTTCGCCGCGTCGACGAACGCCTGGGCGCTGGCGACGACGCCGGCCTGCTTGAGGATGCGGCCCATCTGGCCCAGACCCGCACCCTTGGGGATCTCGACGTCGACCACTTCGCCGACGCCGTCGCCCGCGAAGTCCTCGGCGGGGGCGAACCTCGCCTTGATGTAGGTGTAGCCGTAGTAGCCTCCACCGCCGACCACGCCGAGGATGACCACGGCCGCGATCAGGCAGGCGGTGCCGCTGCGCTTCTTGGGCTTGCCGCCCTTCGAACGGCCGCCGCGGCGACCCGAGGGCTCGTCCGCGTCGCCGTCCCCGTCGTCGCGACCGTCGCCACCGACCGCAAGCGCGTCCTCGCGCTCCTCCTCCTGCTCGGCCGGCTCCGGCTCCAGGTGGCGCCGGCCCGGGGGCTGCGGCGGCGGGTAGGCCTCGTCCGTGCCGTAGAGGTCCGGCGTCTCCCCCGGGTAGCCGGCGGACGGGTGCTGCGCGAGGTCCGCGCCCGCGTACGGGTCGGTCTGCACCGCGGCCGTGTACTGGCCCTGGCCGGTGTCCCAGCCCTGGCTGTCGTACACGGGCTGCTGGGGCTGCTGGGGCTGCACGGGTTGCTGCGCGTACTGGGGGTGCTGAGTCTGCTGCGGGGCGTACGCCTGCTGCGGGGCATAGCCCTGCTGCGGCTCCTGCTGTGCGTACTGCTGCTGGTACTCGGGGTACTGCTGGTACTGCTGGTACTGCGGCTGCTGGGGGTACTGCTCCTGGTACCGGGGCTCCTGCTGGTACTCCTGCTGCGGCGCACCGGTGAACGGCACCTGGCCCTGCTGGGTCTGGTGCCCGGTCCACCCCTGGTCCCCGTACAAGGGGTCCTCAGGGTGCCAGGGTTCGGGGCCACGGCCCCGGCCATACTCAGTCATCGGTCCCCTAGAGCCGCGAGACGCAGTGCCACGGACCTGTTCGTCCGCGGCACCCGGTTCCGCCTCTTTGACGGTGGGCGACGGCTGTTCGAATGCCGTCTCATCGCGCGGAACGTTACCGTATCGCGATCAGACAACCACTTCGACGCACTCACCAGGTGGATTACCTGATACCCGTTCGGTCTCAAGAGCGTTCTGAAGGATCACCACAGCGGCCGCCTGGTCGATGACCGACCTGCCCTTCTTCGCGTTCCTTCCGGAGGCGCGCAACCCCTGGGCGGCGGTGACCGTGGTCATCCGCTCGTCCACCAGACGAACCGTCACCGGCTTGATGCCCTTGGCCAGTTCGTTCGCGAAGGCCCGCACCTTGGCCGCGGCCGGCCCCTCCCGCCCGCTGAGCGAGCGGGGCAGGCCGACCACGACTTCGAGGGGCTCGTACTCCTCGACGAGCTGCCGCAGCCGCCGGTGGGCGAAGGGGATGTCCCGGCCCGGAACGGTTTCCACCGGTGTGGCCAAGACCCCATCGGGGTCGCAGGAAGCGACCCCGATCCGGGCGTCCCCGACGTCGATGGCCAGGCGGCGGCCGCGGCGCAGTGTCATCGTCAGACCGTCTCCACGACGAGGCGCTCGACGGCGCTGATGGCCTCCGGGACCGCGGCCGGGTTCTGCCCGCCGCCCTGGGCGACGTCCGGCTTGCCGCCACCGCCGCCACCGAGGGTCTTGGCGGCCGTACGAACCAGGTCGCCGGCCTTGAGACCGCGCTCGCGGGCGGCCTCGTTGGTGGCGATCACGGTCAGCGGGCGGTCGTTCGCCACGGTGAAGAGGGCCACGACGGCCGGACGGTCGCCCGGGATGCGGCTGCGGACGTCGAGGACCAGCTTGCGCAGGTCGTCGGCGCCGATGCCGTCCGACACCTGGCCCACGACGAGGGCGACGCCCTTGATGTCCTGGGCGTTCTGGGCGAGACCGGCGGCGGCCTGCAGGACCTTCTCCGCGCGGAACTTCTCGATCTCCTTCTCGGCGTCCTTCAGCTTGCCGAGCATGGTGGCGATCTTCTCCGGCAGCTCCTCCGGACGTCCCTTGACCAGCTCCTGGAGCTGGGCGACGACCGTGTGCTCCTTGGCGAGGAAGTTGTACGCGTCCACGCCGACAAGGGCCTCGACACGACGCACACCGGAGCCGATGGAGGACTCGCCGAGCAGCTTCACCAGGCCCAGCTGGGCGGTGTTGCCGACGTGCGTGCCGCCGCACAGCTCCTTGGAGAAGTCGCCGATGGTCACGACACGGACCCGCTCGCCGTACTTCTCGCCGAACTCGGCGATGGCGCCCTGCTTCTTCGCCTCGTCGATGCTCATGATCTCGGCGGTCACTTCGAGCTCGCGCGAGAGCACGTCGTTGATCTTCTGCTCGACGTCGGTGAGGACCGAGCCGGGGACGGCGTTCGGGGAGCCGAAGTCGAAGCGGAAGCGGCCGGGGCTGTTCTCCGAACCTGCCTGGGCGGCGGTCGGGCCCAGCGCGTCGCGCAGCGCCTGGTGGGTCAGGTGCGTGGCGGAGTGGGCGCGGGCGATGGCCCGGCGGCGCTTGACGTCGATGGCGGCGTACGCGGAGGCGCCCACCGTCACCTCGCCGACCTGGACGGAGCCCTTGTGCACGGAGACACCCGGGACCGGCTGCTGGACGTCGCGGACCTCGATGACGGCGCCGGTGTCGAGCTTGATGCGGCCCTGGTCGGCGAGCTGGCCGCCGCCCTCGGCGTAGAAGGGCGTGCGGTCGAGGACGACCTCGACCTCGTCGCCCTCGGAGGCGGCCGGCGCGGAGAGGCCGTTGACCAGCAGGCCGACGATGGTGGACTCGCCCTGCGTGGTGGCGTAGCCGGTGAACTCGGTGGCGCCGGAGCCGTCGGCGATCTCCCGGTAGGCGGACATGTCCGCGTGGCCGGTCTTCTTGGCCTTCGCGTCGGCCTTGGCGCGGTCGCGCTGCTCCTGCATCAGGCGGCGGAAGCCGGCCTCGTCCACGGAGAGGCCCTGTTCGGCGGCCATCTCCAGGGTGAGGTCGATCGGGAAGCCCCAGGTGTCGTGGAGCAGGAACGCCTTCTCGCCGGAGAGGACCTTGCCGCCGACGGCCTTGGTCTCGGTGACGGCCGTGTCGAGGATGTTCGTGCCGCCCTTGAGGGCCTTGAGGAAGGCGGCCTCTTCGGCGAGCGCGACGGTCTCGATGCGCTTGCGGTCGGTGACGAGCTCCGGGTACTGCTGGCCCATCGTGTTGATCACGACGTCCACGAGGTCCTGGACGACGGCACCGGTGGCGCCCATGAGGCGCATGTTGCGGATGGCGCGGCGCATGATGCGGCGCAGCACGTAGCCGCGGCCCTCGTTGCCGGGGGTGACGCCGTCGCCGATGAGCATGACGGAGGTGCGCATGTGGTCGGCGACGACGCGCATGGACACGTCGGTGTCCTTCGCCGCGCCGTACCGCACGCCGGTCAGCTCGGTGGCCTTGTCCATGACCACGCGCAGGGTGTCGGTCTCGTACATGTTCTGCACGCCCTGCAGGATCATGGCGAGGCGTTCGAGGCCGAGACCGGTGTCGATGTTCTTGGACGGCAGGTCGCCGAGGATCGGGAAGTCCTCCTTGCCGTCGCCGGCGCCGCGCTCGTACTGCATGAAGACCAGGTTCCAGATCTCCACGTAGCGCTCGTCGTTGACCGCGGGGCCGCCCTCGACGCCGAACTCCGGGCCGCGGTCGTAGTTGATCTCGGAGCACGGGCCGCAGGGACCGGGGACGCCCATGGACCAGAAGTTGTCCTTCTTGCCCAGGCGCTGGATGCGCTCGGCGGGGACGCCGATCACGTCGCGCCAGATCGTCTCGGCCTCGTCGTCGTCGAGGTAGACGGTGATCCAGAGCTTCTCGGGATCGAGGCCGTAGCCACCGTCCGCCACGGAGCTGGTCAGCAGCTCCCAGGCGTACTTGATGGAGCCTTCCTTGAAGTAGTCCCCGAAGGAGAAGTTGCCGCACATCTGGAAGAACGTGCCGTGGCGGGTGGTCTTGCCGACCTCTTCGATGTCCGGCGTGCGGACGCACTTCTGCACGCTGGTGGCCCGGGGGGCCGGGGGCTTGGTCTCGCCGAGGAAGTACGGCTTGAAGGGCACCATGCCCGCGTTGACCAGCAGCAGAGTCGGGTCGTCCGCGATGAGCGACGCCGAAGGGACAACGGCGTGACCGCGCTCCTCGAAGAAGCTCAGCCAGCGGCGGCGGATTTCAGCCGACTCCATCAGTGGTCCTCATTCCGGTTGTACGACAGCTCTGGTCGGTTGTCGATCTGGTGGTTCTGGATGGCCCGCAGGCGCCGCGGCCCGGGAAGGGCGGTGACGTTGTCGGGCCGGTCGGGGTCCTGGTGGAGCCCCAGTGCATCGTTCAGCTCGTCCTCGCGCTGCGTCATTCCCGCTTTGACGTCGAGGGCGAAGTCCTTGAGGCGGTGGCCCGCCTCCACGGCCCTGTCGGCGGCCTGGGCCGCAAGGCTCTCCGGCGTCAGCTTCTTGAGCTGGCGGTTGACCTTGGTGGTGGCCCACACGCCGGCGGCGGCGCCGGCGGTGAACCAGAAGGCTCGGCGGAACATCGGCGGTCTCAGTCCTTCTGCTTCCGGCGCCGGGCGGACGGCACCGTTCGGCCAACGATCACAGTACGGCCACCGGCGCCGCTTCGGGTACGCCGGGCGGCCTTCGACGGGACGCCGTCCGCGGCCCCGGCGTCCCCCTTGCCGAGCGCCTTGCGGACGCCGTAGCCGAAGGCCGCGACCTTCACGAGCGGTCCGCCGAAGGCGGTGGCCACGGTGGAGGACAGCGCGGAGGCGTTGGAGGTGACTTCCTGGACGTCGCTCGCGATCGCGTCGACCCGGTCGAGCTGGGTGCGCGCGGAGCGGACGGTGCTGGAGGCGTCGGCCAGCAGCGGTACGGCCTGGTCGGTCACTTCGGACACCAGCCTCGTGGTCGCCCTGAGGACCTGCGCCAGCCGCACCAGGGCGACGGCGAGGAAGGAGATCAGGATGGCCCAGAAGACGGCCACGATGATCCCGGCCACCTCTACACCGGACACGTCACACCGCTCTCTGTCTTCAGCCGAACCGCCGGCGATTCCCACACCTGGTCCCCCGACCCTATCGCGCCGGGGATCCCCGGCCCTACCCGAATACGGGGGCGAGGTCACCCTTCTTGGACGGAGTGCATCCGGACCAGTACGCTCCGTGTCCCATGCGACACAGACCCCTTCCACGTACCGCCCGGGGCAATCTTCCCTCGGAGCTGAGCGGGTTCATCGGGCGGGGTGGCGAACTCGCCGAGCTGGGGGGCCTGCTGGAGGTGTCGCGGCTGGTGACCGTGACGGGCGTGGGCGGGGTCGGCAAGTCCCGGCTGGTTCTCGCGGCGGCCCGGTCGGCCGCCGAGGCCGCCCGGTCGGCGACCGGAGCGCACGGTGCACAGGGGGCGCACGTTCCGGCGGAGGAACGCTACTGCGACGGGGTCTGGCTGGCCGAGCTGGCCTGCGTACGGGATCCGGCACTGCTGGAGGTGACGCTCGCACAGGCGCTCGGGCTCACCGACCACACGACGCGGCCGCCCCGGACCGTGCTGGCCGCACACCTGGCCGACAAGCGGTTGCTGCTGGTCCTGGACGGCTTCGAGCAGTTGGTGGACGAGACAGCCGCTCTGGTGCGGGAACTCCTGTTGCGCTCCCCCGGCCTCCAGGTGCTCGCGGCGGGCCGGCGCCCGCTGGAGGTGGACGGGGAGCGGACGTTTCCGCTCGCCCCGCCGGACCCACAGGAGGCGCTCGCGCTGCTGGAGGCACGGGCGGTCGCCGCCGACCCGGCCTTCGCGGTCACGGGGCCCGACCGGGCCGCGCTCGTGGAGGTGTGCGCCCGCCTCGACGGGATCCCGCTCGCTCTGGAGCTGGCGGCGGGCCGGCTGCGGACGCTGTCCCCGGCCCAGGTGCTCGCCCGACTGGAGGACCGCTTCGGGCTGCTGACGGGCGGTGCGCGCGGAGGGCTCCCTCGGCACCGGGCGCTGCGTTCGGCCATCGGCTGGAGCCACGAGCTGTGCACCCCGGCGGAGCGGCTGCTGTGGGCTCGGCTGTCGGTGTTCTCGGGCCGGTTCGACCTCGACGCCGCCGAGTACGTGTGCGCCGGGCCCGATCTGCCGGCGGAGGGCGTGCTGGACCTGGTGGGCGAGCTCCTCGCGCAGTCCCTGCTGGTCCGGGAGGAGACGCCCGCCGGGGTGCGGTTCCGGATGCTGGAGACCGTACGGCTGTACGGGGCGGGCTGGCTGGAGTCCCTGGGCGACGCGGCGCGGCTGCGGCGGCGGCACCGCGACTGGTACATGGGGCTGGCGACCTGGTGCGAGCTGGACTGGTTCAGCCCGCGCCAGCACGAGGTGGCGGCCCTGGTGGAGGCGGAGCTGCCGAACCTGCGGCTCGCCCTGGAGTGCTGCCTGGACGAGCCGGACGAACTGCACCTGGGCCAGTACCTGGCCGGCACCCTGTGGTTCTACTGGGCGGGGTGCGGGCGCCTGACCGAGGGCCGGCACTGGCTGGACCGCACCCTGGACCCCGCGGGCGGGCAGCCGGCGGAGTATGAGAGCTCCCGGCTGAAGGCCCTGTGGGTGCTGGGCTACGTGGCGGCCCTGCAGGGCGATGCGACGGCCTCGATGTGCGCTCTGTACGAGTGCCGGGACGCGGCGGCGCGCAGCGGGAACCGGGTGGCGGCAGCGTACGCGGTGCACCGGCTGGGCTGTCTGGCGCTCGTCTCGGACGACATGGCCCGGGCCAGGGAGCTGCTGGGTGAGGCGCTGGAGCGATACCGGGCGGCCGGGGAACTCAACAGCAACGTGCTGATGTGCCAGGTCGAGCTGGGGATGGCGCTGGCCTTCCTCGGGGACCTGCCGGGTGCGCTGGCGCTGTGCGGGGACGTCCGGGAGATCTGCGAGGAGCGCGGGGAGCGCTGGACGAAGGCGTACGCCCTCTACGTGTTGGCGTACGCGGCCCTGGAGGCGGGCGGCACGCAGGAGGCCCGGCAGCTGCTGACCGAGAGCGTGGAGATCAACCACACCTTCGACGACCTGGTCGGGCTGGTCCTCGCGCTGGAGCTGCTCGCTCTGGTCAGGGTCGCCGAGGGCGATCCGACCGAGGCCGCCGTGCTCCAGGGTGCGGCGGAGCCGATGTGGGACGGGGTGGGGCTGCGGCTGTTCGGCTCGGGGTACTTCAACGCGCCACGGCTGACGTGCACGGAGCGGGCAGGCGCGGCGCTGGGCGCCGAGCGCTTCGCGGCGTGCGCGGCCGAGGGGCGGGCGCTGTCCCGGGACGCGCTGGTGGTGCGGGCGCTGCGCGGGGCGGCACGGGTGCCGGGTCCGGCGGCACGGGGCGAAACGCCGAGCCCGCGGGTCCCGCGCAGCACGGCGGCGGCGGATCAGCCGTAGGGTCTGTACCCGAACAGCGGAAAACCCGCCGCCCCGAAAGGGGCGGCGGGTTTCCACCAGCCGGTGAGGGCTACGCCTGCCGGAAGATCAGCGGGCGTAGTACTCGACGACGAGCTGCTCGTCGCAGATGACCGGGATTTCCTTGCGGTTCGGGTCGCGGTCCAGGCGGAAGGCCAGGGCCTTCAGGTTGACCTGCAGGTAGCGCGGGGTCTCGCCCTCGCCTGCGTAGCCACCCTCACGGGCGACCTGGAACGGAACCTTCTCGCGGCTGCGCTCGCGCACGGTGATGACGTCGTCCGGGCGGACACGGAACGACGGCTTGTCGACCTTGGCGCCGTTGACCTCGATGTGGCCGTGAACGACCATCTGGCGGGCCTGGTAGATCGTGCGGGCGATGCCCGAACGCAGGACCAGGGCGTCGAGACGACGCTCGAGCTCGACGACCAGCGCCTCGCCCGTCTTACCCTCGGCCTTCTTGGCGCGGTCGTACGCGCGGGCCATCTGGCGCTCGGAGATGTCGTACTGAGCGCGCAGACGCTGCTTCTCCAGCAGACGGACCTTGTAGTCCGAGTTCTGCTTGCGGCCACGGCCGTGCTCGCCCGGCGGGTAGGGGCGGGCCTCGAAGTACTTGACGGCCTTCGGCGTCAGGGCGATGCCGAGGGCGCGAGACTTCTTGACCTTGGGTCGCTTCTGGTTCACGGGGAACCTACCTCCATGTAAGTTAGGTGAGGCTTACCTTAGCGAGGAGGACGTAATGTCTCGACCACATGGGATCCCCCTGCCCAGTGCGCAACGCAGTTCGGATTCCAACGAAACAGAATCCGCTTGCGCCGACGATAAGCAAGGTCAGCCGCGTCCCAGGGAAGGCGTTCGGCAGCTCACCGGAGCCGAACGCGTACGAACCCTCGTAGAGTCCAACGCCTCAGTATCCCTCACGCTGATCGGTGCTCGTGACAGTCACGGGCCCGAGGAGTTCGGGACAGGGCTGCCGGTCGCACGGACCGTCACCCCGGACGGGGACGTGATTCTCCTTGTTTCCGGGGAATCCGCGGCTGCCGCGGCAGCCGCTCACGCCCAGGACGACGACCTCACCGCCGTGATCGAGATCACGGATGTGGCGCCGGTGTCCGTGCCCCATCGTATCCGAGGCCGTGCGTGGCTGGCCGGGTGGCTGACGCCGGTCCGCGGGCACGACCGCGCCCGGTGCGCCGCGCTGCTCGCCGAGCGCCATCCGGTGGGCGAGCTGCTGGGCCTGGACGAGTCCCGGAGCGCCCCGTACACGGGCCGCCCCGCCTGGATGATGCTGCGCCTGGAGGTCGGCGAGATCACGGTGGACGACCTGTGGGGCGCCGAGCACGTGGACCCCGAGGACCTGGCCGCGGCGGAGCCGGACCCGGTGTCCCCGCACGAGGCCGAGCTCCTCCAGCACCTGCACGCCTCCCACGGCGACCGGATCGGCGGACTGTGCGACCTGCTCGGCGGCCGCGAGGCGCGGGGGATGACGGCGGTCCCGCTCGCCCTGGACCGGACGGGCCTGCGCGT
Source organism: Streptomyces sp. NPDC058880 (assembly GCF_042742535.1). Taxonomy (NCBI): domain Bacteria; kingdom Bacillati; phylum Actinomycetota; class Actinomycetes; order Kitasatosporales; family Streptomycetaceae; genus Streptomyces; species Streptomyces sp. NPDC058880. The sequence goes on along the minus strand of NZ_JBHYMC010000028.1, from coordinate 65,417 downwards.
CCGCTTCACCGGCGGCGGCGCCGGCGGCTGCTTCGACGCCCGTTTCGACTTCCCCGAGCCGGTGGCGGACGTCTGCGGCCTGCGCCGGGCGATGCGCGCCCTCTTCGCGGCCGCCTCGCCCTGAGGGCGGCCGGCCGGCGCGCCCGCGGGCCGGTCAGAGGGTGTTCAGGGCGTGATCGAGCGAGCGCCAGATCCGCTGGGCCCAGTCCAGGTCGGCAGGGTCCTCGTAGGTGCAGAAGATCCCCGCGGCGATGCCGGGTGCGACGGCCATGCCGTAGAACTCGTGGCGCGGCCGGCCGTGGTCCTGCGGGGTCAGCCAGAACGCGTACCGCACTCCCCCGCCCATCGGCTCGCGCACGCGCTGGGCGGGCCGGGTATCGGGAGCGCCGGACAGCAGCGCCGTGAGGAAGTCTCCGGGGGCGCGGCCGGGGACCTCGTCCCGCATGAGGTTGACGGCGGCGCTACGGTCCGGCGCGGTGAAGTGGTCCGTTCCGTCGGCGAAGGAGGCGGTGAGGCCGGCGGTGCGCAGGACCGACCAGCGGCCGCCGAGGTCGGTGCGCACGTCCACGGGCAGCGGGTACGGGAAGCGGCTGAGGACGTGGTCGCGGTCCCAGGTCCGGGTCAGGACGCGGGAGGCCACCGGGTGGCGCACGTCGGTGACCTGGGGCAGTTCCTCCGGGTCGGCGACCTTCGCGGTGACCGGGGCCCCGAGCAGGTCGTCGCCCCAGGGCTGGATCCGGTTGGCGAAGGTGCCCTCGACGGACAGGTCCGCGTAGCCGGGCTGCTCCCACACCTCGTGGGCGCGCCGCAGGGTGGCGTCGTCCACCTCCAGCCAGGCCCCGAGGACGAGCTCGGTGTCGTGGGTCAGCCGGACGGGCAGCAGGCAGCGTATGAAACAGCCGACACCGTCCACCCGGAGCAGGGCGCGCACGCCGAGCCGGTGGACGGCCTCCTCGGGCGCGCCGACGGCGGCGTCGGGCAGGTTGAAGCCGAAGTCGATACGGCGCTCGTCGGCAAGGGCGTCGCCGCAGCAGGCACAGGTGGGAAGGTCCGTGGTCATCCGGGCAGCCTAGGGCCTGTCCGGCGGACCGGTGATCCGCCGGAGAGCCCGCCCGCGCACGTGCGCCCGGTACGGGCCCTGGCCCCGCCTCGCGGGGCACCGGATCGGACAGCCGCCCCGCGGCGGACGCCTCAGCCGCGGTCGGTGCCGCGCAGGCGCTCGCGGACCTTCTCCACCACGTCCGCGTAACGGGCCTCGGCGCCGTAGCGGGTCGGCTCGTAGTACCGCTTGCCCTGGATCTCGTCCGGGGCGTACTGCTGGGCCGCGATGGCGCCCGGCACGTCGTGCGGGTACACGTACCCGACCGCATGGCCGAGACCGGCCGCGCCCTTGTAGTGCCCGTCGCGCAGGTGCGGCGGGACCGAGCCGGTCAGGCCCGCCCGCACGTCGGCCAGCGCGGCGCCGATCGCGGTCGTGGCGGTGTTCGACTTGGGGGCCAGGGCCAGGGCGATCGTGGCGTGCGAGAGCGTCAGCGCGGCCTCCGGAAAGCCGATCATCGCCACCGCCTGGGCCGCCGCCACCGCGATCGGCAGCGCGGTGGGGTCCGCCAGGCCGATGTCCTCGCTCGCGGAGATCATCAGACGGCGCGCGATGAACCGGGGGTCCTCCCCCGCCTCGATCATCCGCGCGAGGTAGTGCAGCGCGGCGTCCGCGTCGGAGCCGCGGATCGACTTGATCAGCGCGCTCGCCACGTCGTAGTGCTGGTCGCCGTCCCGGTCGTAGCGGACGGCCGCCCGGTCCACCGCCTCCTCCAGGGTCCTGAGGGTGATCTCCCCCTCGCCCTTGGCGAGGGCCGAGCCCGCTCCGGCCTCCAACGCGGTCAGTGCGCGCCGGGCGTCGCCGCCAGCGATCCTCAGCAGGTGAGTTTCGGCGTCCCGCGGCAGGGTCACCGCCCCGGCCAGGCCGCGCTCCTCCGTGAGTGCGCGCCGCATCAGCGCGCTCAGGTCGTCGTCGGTGAGCGGCTCCAGAGTCAGCAGCAGGGAGCGCGACAGCAGCGGCGAGATGATCGAGAAGTGCGGGTTCTCCGTGGTGGCCGCGATCAGCGTCACCCAGCGGTTCTCGACGGCCGGCAGCAGGGAGTCCTGCTGGGCCTTGCTGAAGCGGTGGATCTCGTCGAGGAAGAGCACCGTCTCCTTGCCGTAGCCCCCGGCCGCGCGGCGCGCGCCCTCGATGACGGCCCGTACCTCCTTGACGCCCGCCGTGATCGCGGAGAGCTCCACGAACCGCTTCTGCGTGGCCTGGCTGACCACGTAGGCGAGGGTCGTCTTCCCGATCCCGGGCGGGCCCCAGAGGATCACCGAGGAGGCGCCGGCCGGTCCGCCCGCTCCTTCCCCGACCAGTCGCCGCAGCGGTGATCCGGGCTTGAGCAGGTGCTGCTGGCCGACGACCTCGTCCAGGGTGCGCGGGCGCATCCGGACGGCGAGCGGCGAGCTCGCGGGGTCCTTCTCCTGGCGCTCTTCGGCGGCGGCGGTGAACAGGTCTGGTTCCACACCGGAAGCCTAAGCGAGTCCGCCGACAGGGCGGCCGCCGTCGGCACGCGGCCGGTCCGCAGCCCCTGTGCGGTCGGTCCGCGGTCGGTCCGCGGTCAGGAGGTCCAGAAGTCCCACCAGCGGGTCAGGATCAGCATCCCGATGATCCCGATGTGCAACGCGGGCAGCACCCAGGTGAACTCGCCGAAGAAGCTCCTGAGCCAGCCCGGCGCCGGCAGCAGGCCCGCGCGGACGTTGTGCGAGGTGACATACCAGAACATCAGGATGGTGGCGACCCAGGCGAGGCAGCACCACAGGCACAGCGCGTTGATGTTGTAGAGCGACTGGTAGGTGAGCCAGGCGCAGAAGACGACGCCGAAGAGAGTGCCGGCGTTGAAGGTGAGCCAGTACCAGCGGCGGAACCGGGCTCCGGCCAGGATGCTCATGCCGACGCAGATCACGATGCCGTAGGCGACCAGGCCGAGCATGGGGTTCGGGAAGCCGAACACGGACGCCTGGTCGCTCTTCATGATGTTGCCGCAGGAGACGACCGGATTGAGGCTGCAGCCCGGCGTGAAGTTCGGGTCCTCCAGCAGCTTGAACTTGTCGATCGTGATGACCCATGCGGCGAGCAGACCTGCGGCCCCCGTGATCACCAGCAGCAGGGCCAGCGCCCGGCTCGCCCCGAAGGCCCTGCCCCCGGCGGTGTCCGCGTCCGTGCTTCGTGTCGTCATACCGCCCGCTCCACATCTGCAAGGTGATCAAGCACGGGTCATTGTGCCGTACGAGTCTGTGAACGGACGGGGCCGGGGAAGGATCCCCGGCCCCGTCCGACATCCCGCCCGCTCAGGCCAGGCGGGCCTTGACCGTGTCGATCAGCTCGGTGACGGGCACGGCCGTCTGCTCGCCGGACTCCATGTCCTTCAGCTGGACGACGCCCTCGGCGAGGTCGCGGTCTCCCGCGACGACCGCGAAGCGGGCACCGCTGCGGTTCGCGTCCTTCATGGCGCCCTTGAGGCCCTTGCCCCCGTACGACATGTCCGCGGCGACGCCCGCCTTGCGCAGCTGTGTCACCAGGCCGAACACGGTGGCCTTGGCCTCGCCCAGGGCCACCGCGAACAGGGACGTCGACGCCGGGATGTCGAGCTCGACGCCCTCGGCCTCCAGGGCCAGCACCGTGCGGTCCACCCCGAGCGCCCAGCCCACCGAGGGCAGCGCCGGTCCGCCGATCATCTCGGACAGGCCGTCGTACCGGCCGCCGCCGCCGACCGCGGACTGCGAGCCCAGACCGCCGTGCACGAACTCGAAGGTGGTCCGCGTGTAGTAGTCCAGGCCGCGCACCAGCTTCTCGTCGTCCTCGAAGGCGACGCCGGCCGCCGTCACCAGCGCCCGCACGTCCTCGTGGTACGCCTTGCACGCGTCGCACAGGTAGTCGCGCAGCACCGGCGCCCCGACCAGCTGCTTCTGGACTTCGGACCGCTTGTCGTCGAGGACGCGCAGCGGGTTGATCTCGGCGCGGCGGACGGTCTCCTCGTCCAGGTCCAGGCCCCGCAGGAAGGACTGCAGCGCCTCCCGGTACACCGGGCGGCACTCCTTGTCGCCCAGCGAGTTGAGCAGGATCCGGAAGTTGCGCAGGCCGAGCGAGCGGTACGCCTGGTCGGCGAGGATGATCAGCTCGGCGTCCAGCGCCGGGTCCTCGGCGCCGATCGCCTCGGCGCCTACCTGCGAGAAGTGGCGGTAGCGGCCCGCCTGCGGCTTCTCGTAGCGGTAGTAGGAGCCGGAGTACCAGAGCTTGACCGGCAGGTTGCCCTTCTTGTGCAGGCTCGCCTCCAGGGCGGCGCGCAGCACGGAGGCGGTTCCCTCCGGGCGCAGGGCCAGCTGGTCACCGCCCTTGGTCTCGAAGGCGTACATCTCCTTGGAGACGATGTCGGTGGACTCCCCGACACCGCGGGCGAAGAGGCCCACGTCCTCGAAGCCGGGGGTCTCGATGTAGCCGTAGCCGGAGTTGCGCAGCGGGGCCGCGATGGCCTCGCGCACCGCCAGGTACTTCACGGAGACCGGCGGGATCAGGTCGTACGTGCCCTTGGGGGCCTGAAAAGTAGCCACGAAGCTCTCGTCACATTCCTCGTCGTGGAGCGGGCGCGCCCTGGTGGGGGCTCGCTGCCGGGCCGGCGGCGACCTCCCGCAGATACGGGTTGGTCGCGCGCTCGCGGCCGATGGTGGTCTGGGGACCGTGGCCGGACAGCACCACGGTCGAGTCGTCGAGCGGCAGGCACACGCGGGCCAGCGAGTCGAGCATCTCGGTGTGGGAGCCGCCCGGCAGGTCGGTTCGTCCGATGGAGCCGGCGAAGAGCAGGTCGCCCGAGAAGAAGACCGGCGGGATGTCGGCCAGCTCGGGCATCCGGAAGGTCACCGACCCCTTGGTATGGCCCGGGGCGTGGGCCACGGAGAAGTCCATTCCGGCCAATTTCAGGGTGGCGCCGTCGGCCAGCTCGCGGACGTCGTCCGGTTCCCCCACGGTGAGCTCTCCCATGAGGGGCATCCCGATCGAGCGGCCGAGCGCCTTCTCCGGGTCGCTCATCATGTAGCGGTCCTCGGGGTGGATCCAGGCCGGTACGTCGTGTGCTCCGCACACCGGGACCACCGAGGCCACATGATCGATGTGGCCGTGGGTCAGAACGACCGCGACGGGCTTGAGCCGATGCTTCTTCAGCGTTTCCTCGACGCCCTGGGCGGCCTGGTGGCCCGGGTCGATGATCACGCACTCCTCGCCGGCGGCGGGGGCGACCACGTAGCAGTTGGTGCCCCAAGCGCCTGCGGGGAACCCGGCAATCAGCACGTTCGTCCTCAATCGTCGTCCGGCGGGAGGGTGCAGGTGGGAATCCTGCTGCTCAGAGCCTACCGGCGCCGCTCATTACACAGCGAACCCATATACGGTACGGCCTATCCCAGCCCGGACAGCAGTATCAGACACGTACAAGGAGACGACCCGGTGGTCACGAGCGATCAGCGGCGGCGACAGCTCGCCAGGGAGAAGTACGAGCGCCAGCAGAAGCGCCGCGCGGAGGCCCGGAGGAAGAGCCGTCAGCGGGCGGCGGTGATCGGAGCCGCGGTCGCCGTGGTGGTCGCGACGCTGGTCGGCCTGATCGTGGGCGGTGTCTTCGATTCGGACAAGGACACCAAGGACGCGGCGGCGGACCCGTCGGCCTCGGCGACGCCGCCGGAGCCCAAGCAGTCGCCCTCGCCGGAGATGGCGATCGACCAGAAGGGCCAGTACACCTTCGCGCTGAAGACCAGTGCCGGCGACATCAACTTCGCGATGGACGCGGCGAAGACCCCGCAGACGGTGAACTCCTTCAAGTCGCTCGCCGACAAGGGCTACTTCGACAACACCAAGTGCCACCGGCTGACGGCCGGCGGCATCTTCGTGCTCCAGTGCGGCGACCCCGAGGGCACCGGCCGGGGCGGCCCCGGGTACACCATCCCGGACGAGAACCTGGACTCGCTGGGCAAGGCGAACGAGCAGGGCCAGGTCGTGTACCCGGCGGGCACCGTGGCGATGGCCAACACCGGCCAGCCCGGTTCGGGCGGCAGCCAGTTCTTCCTGGTCTACAAGGACAGCCCGCTGACGCCGACCTACACGCCGTTCGGCAAGATCGACGCGAACGGCCTGAAGGTCCTGGAGGAGATCGCCAAGGCCGGTACGGTCGACGGTGGCCAGGACGGTGCGCCGAAGACCGAGATCAAGATCGAGAAGGGCACGGTCACCCAGAACTGACGGGGTGATGCGGCCCCGGCGCCGGCCGGCCCGCTCGCGTACGCCGAGATTGCGTCGTGCGGGATGCGGACAGCCGGCCCGGCGGTCGCCTATGTTGGCGTTGTGCAGGGCGGGCGCTGCCCGCCCCAGGAAACTGTGGACGATGCCCAGGGGGTGAGCCCCTCGCAAGGCATCAGGTGGAGGAGGCGCTGTGAGCAGCGACCCGTGGGGCCGAGTCGACGAGACGGGCACCGTGTACGTGCGTACTTCCGATGGCGAGAAGGTCGTCGGTTCGTGGCAGGCGGGCACCCCCGAGGAGGCCCTGGCCTACTTCGAGCGCAAGTACGAGGGCCTGGTGGTCGAGATCGGCCTCCTCGAAAAGCGGGTGCGGACCACTGATCTGTCCGCCAAGGACGCCCAGACGGCGATCGACCACCTGCGTGCGCAGGTCGACGAGCACCACGCCGTGGGCGACCTGGACGCCCTGCGCGTGCGGCTGGACAAGCTGGTCGAGACCGTGGAGTCCCGGCGCGAGGAGCGCAAGGTCCAGAAGGCCAAGCAGGCGGATGAGGCCCGCGCGGCCAAGGACGCGCTGGTCGCCGAGGCCGAGCAGCTGGCCCAGAGCGACCAGTGGCGCAGCGCCGGCGAGCGGCTGCGCGCCCTGGTGGACATCTGGAAGGGCCTGCCGCGGCTGGACCGCAAGTCGGACGACGAGCTGTGGCACCGGTTCTCGCACGCCCGTTCCGCCTTCTCCAAGCGCCGCAAGGCGCATTTCGCCTCGCTGGACGCGCAGCGCGAGGATGCCCGCAAGGTCAAGGAGAAGCTGGTCTCGGAGGCCGAGGCGCTGTCGAAGTCGACCGACTGGGGCCCGACGGCCGCCCGCTACCGCGAACTGATGGCGGACTGGAAGGCGGCGGGCCGGGCGCAGCGCGAGGCCGAGGACGACCTGTGGAACCGTTTCCGTGGTGCGCAGGACATCTTCTTCGCGGCCCGCAGCGAGGTCTTCGCGGAGCGTGACGCCGAGCAGATCGAGAACCTGAAGCTCAAGGAGGAGCTGGCCGACGAGGCCGAGAAGCTCGTCCCCGTGACGGACCTGAAGGCGGCCCGTGCCGCATTCCGCTCCCTCAACGAGCGCTGGGAGGGCATCGGCCACGTGCCGCGCGACGCCCGGCCGAAGGTCGAGGGCCGGATGCACGCCGTGGAGCGGGCGATCCAGGAGGCCGAGGAGGGCGAGTGGCGCCGTACGAACCCGGAGGCGCGGGCCCGTGCGGCCGGCCTGACCGGGCAGCTCCAGGCGGCCGTCGACAAGCTGCGCGAGCAGATCGACGCGGCGCGCGCCGCGGGCAACAACGCCAAGGCCGACAAGCTGGCGCGTGAGCTGGAGGGCCGCCAGGCCCTGCTGGACCAGGCGCTGAAGGGCCTGGAGGAGTTCGGCGGCTGAGCCGAAGCCCCGGTACGACGAGGGCCCCGGTACGGATCTTCCGTACCGGGGCCCTCGCTTCTGTCCGCTACGGCCGGCGGGCCGAGGTGACGCGGTAGACGTCGTAGACGCCCTCCACGCCCCTGACGGCCTTCAGGACGTGCCCCAGGTGCTTGGGGTCGCCCATCTCGAAGGTGAACCGGGAGGTGGCCACCCGGTCGCGGGAGGTCTGGACGGCGGCCGACAGGATGTTGACGTGCTGGTCGGACAGGACCCGTGTGACGTCCGACAGCAGCCGGGACCGGTCCAGCGCCTCGACCTGGATGGCGACCAGGAAGACCGAGGACTGGGTGGGCGCCCACTCGACCTCCAGCATCCGCTCGGGCTGCTGGGAGAGGGAGTCGACGTTGACGCAGTCCGCGCGGTGAACCGATACGCCACTGCCGCGGGTGACGAAGCCGATGATCGGGTCGCCCGGCACCGGGGTGCAGCAGCGGGCCAGCTTGACCCACACGTCGTCGACGCCCTTGACGACGACGCCCGGGTCGGCGTTGCTGCGCCGCTTGCTGCGGGCCCGCGCGGGCGGGATCGATTCCTCGATGTCCTCGTTGGCCGCCTCCTCTCCGCCGAGCGCGGCCACCAGCTTCTGCACGACGCCCTGCGCGGCCACGTGGCCCTCGCCGATGGCCGCGTACAGGGAGGAGATGTCGGGGTAGCGCATCTCGTGCGCGAGGGTCACGAGCGAGTCGCCGGTCAGGATGCGCTGGATCGGCAGGTTCTGCTTGCGCATGGCCCGGGCGATGGCGTCCTTGCCGTGCTCGATGGCCTCGTCCCGGCGTTCCTTGGAGAACCAGGCACGGATCTTGTTCCGGGCGCGCGGGGACTTCACGAAGCCCAGCCAGTCGCGGGACGGTCCGGCGCCCTCGGCCTTCGAGGTGAAGACCTCGACCAGGTCGCCGTTGTCCAGGGTGGACTCCAGCGGGACCAGGCGGCCGTTGACCCGGGCGCCTATCGTCCGGTGGCCGACCTCGGTGTGGACGGCGTACGCGAAGTCCACCGGGGTGGCTCCGGCGGGCAGCGCTATGACGTCGCCCTTGGGAGTGAACACGAAGACCTCGTTGCGCGAGAGGTCGAAGCGCAGCGAGTCGAGGAACTCGCCCGGGTCCTCGGTCTCCTTCTGCCAGTCCAGCAGCTGGCGCAGCCAGGCCATGTCGTTGACGGTGTCCTGGCCGGCGCTGCCCTTGGCGGCCTGCGGGACGTCGGTGCGCACCTTGGAGGTCCCCGCCACGGTCTGCTGCTTGTACTTCCAGTGCGCGGCGATGCCGTACTCGGCGCGGCGGTGCATGTCGAAGGTGCGGATCTGCAGTTCGACGGGCTTGCCGCTGGGCCCGATGACCGTCGTGTGGAGCGACTGGTACATGTTGAACTTGGGCATCGCGATGTAGTCCTTGAACCGGCCCGGGACCGGATTCCAGCGCGCGTGCACCGTGCCGAGGGCCGCGTAGCAGTCACGGACGGTATCGACGAGGACGCGGATGCCCACCAGGTCGTAGATCTCCGCGAAGTCGCGGCCGCGGACGATCATCTTCTGGTAGACGCTGTAGTAGTGCTTGGGGCGGCCCGTGACGGTGGCCTTGATCCGGGCGGCTCTGAGGTCCACCTGGACCTCGTCCGTGACGAGGGCGAGGTACTCGTCGCGCTTGGGGGCCCGCTCGGCGACCAGGCGCACGATCTCGTCGTACATCTTCGGGTAGAGGATCGCGAAGGAGAGGTCCTCAAGCTCCCACTTGATCGTGTTCATGCCCAGCCGGTGCGCCAGCGGAGCATAGATCTCAAGGGTCTCGCGGGCCTTCTTCTCCTGCTTCTCCCGCTTGAGGTAGCGCATCGTGCGCATGTTGTGCAGCCGGTCGGCGAGCTTGATGACCAGGACGCGCGGGTCCTTCGCCATGGCCACGACCATCTTGCGGACGGTCTCGGCCTGGGCCGCCTCGCCGAACTTCACCCGGTCGAGCTTGGTGACCCCGTCGACGAGGAGCGCCACTGCGTCACCGAAGTCGCGGCGCAGGTCCTCCAAGCCGTACTCGGTGTCCTCGACGGTGTCGTGCAGCAGACCGGCCATGAGGGTGGCCGGGTCCATGCCGAGCTCGGCGAGGATGGTGGTGACCGCGAGCGGATGCGTGATGTACGGATCGCCGCTCTTGCGCTTCTGGCCGCGGTGCCAGCGCTCGGCCACCTGGTAGGCCTGCTCCAGCTGGCGCAGCGTCGACGTCTCGATCTTGGGGTCGTTGCCGCGGACTATGCGCAGCAGCGGCTCCAGTACCGGGTTGTACGGATTCGAGCGCTGCACGCCGAGGCGGGCCAGGCGGGCACGCACCCGGTTGGAGGACGCGGCCGACTTCGCGGGCGCGGGCTTGACCGGTGCCGGCTTGGGCGCAGGCTTGACCGGCGGGGCCGGCGGGGGCGTGGCAGCGGCCGCCGTGGCCTGCTCGGCCCGCGGGTCGGGCTGCGCGGCGGAGATGGGCTGGGCCTCGTCTGGCAAGAGCGCTCCTCACGGGGGTCCCCCCAGGCGGACTCCGGGGGAGGATCCGGTGCCCGTGTCCGGTCCGGATAACCCATCGTAGCGAGGGTTGGGTCACCCCGTTCGCCCAGCCTGCCGCAACGGCCCGGGCACGCGAGCGGCGGGCACCCGGAGGATTCCGGATGCCCGCCGCCTCGTACGGGGGGGCGCGGTCGAAGCGCTCAGACCACGATCAGCGCGTCCAGCGGTGCTCCCGCCAGGGAACCGACCAGCTTGGCCCGGCCCGGGAGGAACGACAGCTCCATCAGGACCGCCACCCCGGCGACCTCGGCCCCGGCCCGCCGGATCAGCGACAGGGATGCCTCCGCCGTACCGCCGGTGGCCAGCACGTCGTCGATGACCATGACCCGGTCGCCCACGGACAGGTCCTCCGCGTGGACCTCGATCTCGGCCGCGCCGTACTCCAGCTCGTACGACTGCGCGAGCGTCGCCCCCGGCAGCTTGCCGGCCTTGCGGACCGGCACGAAGCCGATTCCGGCCTGCACGGCCACCGGCGCCGCGAGGATGAACCCGCGCGCCTCCAGGCCGACGATCTTCGTCGCGCCGTACAGCCCGGCCAGCTCCACGAGCGCTCCGGTCAGCGCACCGAACGCCTCGGGGTCCGCCAGGAGCGGGGTGATGTCCTTGAACATCACGCCCGGCTTCGGGTAGTCCGCCACGTCCTTGATGCGGCTGAGCAGGAGGGCCCGTACCTGGTCGGACAGCGGCCCGGTCAACGTCGCCGCCCGGGCTGACGGCCCTGCGACACGACCTGCGGCTCGTCGGAGCCCTGCGCGTCCTCGGGGGACTCGCCCTTGGCCGCTGCGGACGCGCGCTTGGCGAGCACCCGCTTCTTCAGCGCCTTCATGGCCGGCTCGCGCTCCTTGAGGTCCACGACCAGCGGGGTCGCGATGAAGATCGAGGAGTACGCACCGGCCGCGAGGCCGACGAACAGCGACAGCGAGATGTCGTTCAGCATGCCGGCGCCCAGGAAACCGCCGCCGATGAACAGCAGGGCCGCGACCGGGAGCAGCGCCACGACCGTGGTGTTGATCGAACGGACCAGGGTGCCGTTGATGCTGCGGTTGGCGATCTCGCTGAAGGTGTAGCGGGTCTGCTTGGTGATGTCCTTCGAGCCCTCCTTGAGACCGTCGAAGACGACGACGGTGTCGTAGAGGGAGTAACCGAGGATGGTCAGCAGACCGATGACGGTGCCCGGGGTGACCTCGAAGCCGACGAGCGCGTACACGCCGACGGTGATGGTGAGGTCGTGGATCAGGGCGATCAGCGCGGCGACGGCCATGCGCCATTCGAAGGCGATGGCGAGGTAGATCACCACGAGGACCATGAAGACGCCGAGGCCGGTCCAGGCCTTGTTCGCGATCTGCTCACCCCAGCTGGGGCCGACCAGATCGGCGTTGATGTCGGCCTCGCTCACCTTGAGGTCGGTGGCCAGTTCCTTCTTCACGTCGGTCGCGGCGTCGGTGTCCAGACCGGAGATCTGGATGCGCATGCCGCCGGTGCCGAGTTCCTGGACGATCGCGTCGTGGCCGGAGGCCTTCTCCGCGGCCTCCGTGACACCGGCGACCGAGACGGCCGTCTTCGGGGTGGTGAAGACGGCTCCGCCCTTGAACTCGATGCCCATGTTGAGGCCCTGGACGGCCAGGGCGACGATCGCCGTGATGGTGATCAGGATGGAAACGCCGTACCAGAGAAAGCGCTTGCCGACGAAGTCGTAGCCGACCTCACCGCGGTACAGCTTGGCGCCGAGATCTCCCAGCTTCGACATCTCTCACGCCTCCTTTGCTTCGACGGGGGCGGGTGCGGCGGTGCGCCGGGAGCTGCGCAGCGGGGGCTTGGCGCCCAGCCGCCTCGGGTCCAGCCCGGACCACGGGTGACCGCTGGAGAAGAACTTCGTGCGCGCCAGGAGCGTCATGACGGGCTTGGTGAAGAGGAACACCACGACCACGTCGAGCAGGGTGGTCAGACCCAGCGTGAAGGCGAAGCCCTGCACCTTGCCGACGGTGACGATGAACAGCACCGCGGCGGCGAGGAACGACACGAAGTCGGAGACCAGGATCGTACGGCGGGCACGCGGCCAGGCGCGCTCGACGGCCGGACGCAGGGTGCGGCCCTCGCGGATCTCGTCACGGATGCGCTCGAAGTACACGATGAACGAGTCTGCGGTGATGCCGATGGCCACGATCGCACCACACACGGCCGGCAGGTTCAGGGCGAAGCCGATGCCCTTGCCCAGCAGCGCCATGATCGTGTAGGTCAGGATCGCAGAGACCAGAAGGCTGATGATCGCGATGAAGGCCAGACCGCGGTAGTAGACCAGCAGGTACACCACCACGAGGAGCAGGCCGATCGCACCGGCGATCAGACCGGCGCGCAGCTGCTCGCCGCCGAGCGCGGCGGTGACGGTGGTGACGCTGTCCTCCTGGAAGGACAGCGGCAGGGCGCCGTACGAGAGCATGTTGCCCAGGTCCTGCGCGGACTGCTGGTTGAAGCCACCGGAGATCTGTGCGTTGCCGCCGGTGATCGCGGTGCTGACCGACGGGTCGGAGATGACGTCGCCGTCGAGGACGATCGCGAACTGGTTCTGCGGCATCTGCTTGGCCGCCAGCTCGCCGGTGACCTTCGCGAAGGCGTCGGCGCCGTGGTCGTTGAAGTTCATCGTGACGATCCACTGGCCCGACTGCGGGTCGATCTCGCCCCGGGCGCTCTTGACGTCCTTGCCCTCGACCGCGGCCGGGCCCAGGATCCACTTGCCCCACTGGTCGCCGCGCTGACCGCAGGCGAGCGTCGGGTCGGTGGGCTTGACGCCCTTGCCGACGTTCGCGCGCTGCTCTTCGTTCGTGCAGTCGAGCGCGGCGAACCGGGCCTGCAGGTCCGCGGCGGCCGGGTCGGCTGCGGGAGCACTCGCGGACGGCGACGGATCCGCCTTGTCGTCTGCCTTCTTCGACTCGCTCGCCGACGGCGTGGGAGTGGGCGCGTTCGGGGCCTTGAGGCCCTCGCTGAGCGCGCGGCCCTGGGAAGTGGCGCTGGACGACGGGGTGGCGGACGGGCTGGTCTTGTTCCCGTCCTGGGCCTCGGGAGCACCGGAGCCGCTCGCGGAGGGGCTCGGGCTCTGGGCGCCCTCGGGAGCGGCGGGGGCGCCGTCCGCGAACGCGATGACCGGGCGGAAGTAGAGCTGGGCGGTGGTACCGACCTGCTCGCGCGCCTGCTTCTCGTTCATCCCCTTGGGGATGTTCACGATGATGTGGTCGCGGCCCTGCGTCTGGACCTCGGCCTCGGAGACACCGAGGCCGTTGACGCGGCGCTCGATGATGCCGACCGCCGTGTTCATGTTGGTCTCGTTGACGGCGTTCTCTTTGCCGGGCTCGCTCTTGGCCTTGAGCGTGATGCTCGTGCCGCCGGCGAGGTCGATGCCCAGCCGGGGAGTCGTCTGATGGGAGAGGAACATCCCCGCGGTGAGCGCCACCATCGCGATCAGGATGATCGCCAGGGCGCGCCCCGGCCTCCCCTGAGCCCCCGTGGGCCGCCGGCCCTTCTTCGGTGCTGCCACCTTGTCGTTTCTCCCTGTCCAACCGTCCCGCGCCGGGTCAGCGCGCGGACGGCCACGAAATGTGTGGTGGGGACCCCTGCCCCCCGCAGAAGTGTCACTGACGGGGACCGTGCCGACCGCCGGTCGGGCGACCGCACGGTCCCCGGCCGCGCGCTACTTCGCGCCGGCCTCGCCGTCGGCCTTGCCGTCCTCGGGCTTGTCGTCGCCCTTGGGCTCGTCCTTCTTGCCCAGGTCCAGCTTCGGCGACCCGTCCTCGTCCTTGGTGAGGGACGAGACGTCGTCCGGCACGGCGGGCGTGTCGGTCGTCACGTCGTCGATGCCGTGAACGATGCGGTTGTACTCCGCGTCCTCCAGTACGGCGCCGATGGCGTTCTTCGCGTAGATCGCGTGGACGCCGGGAGCCACCTCAAGGGTGACCGTGTCGTCACCGATCTCCTTCACCGTGGCGTACATGCCGCCGATGGTGCGGACCCCGGTGCCGGGCGTCATCTGGTCGCGCATCTGCGCGGCCTGCTGCTGCTTCTTCTTCGCGGAGCGGGTCATCAGGAACATCGCCCCGATGAGCACGATGAACGGGAGGAGTGTCACGAGATTCACGGGACGGAAATCCTTCGCACGACCGCACGCGGACGGCGGCCTTTTCTACGGGGGTGGGCACGCCGACCCGAAGGGTCGGCATCGGCGGAGTCTAGGCGAGTCCGCACCGATGGAACAACGCCCAGCATGGCACCGCAGTTCCTGAGGGGGCGAACCTCCGCGCCGTCATGGCCCGAACAGGCCCTGTTGCCCCGTTGATCCGCTTCCGCCGTGCTGCGGTGCGACAAGGCCCAGGTGAGCCCAGGCGGCGGGGGTCGCGACCCGGCCCCTGGGGGTGCGCGCGAGCAGTCCCTCACGGACCAGGAAGGGTTCCGCGACCTCCTCGACGGTCTCCCGCTCCTCCCCCACCGCCACGGCGAGGGTGGACAGCCCCACGGGCCCACCCCCGAACAGTTTCAGGAGCGCCTCCAGAACGGCCCGGTCCAGCCGGTCGAGACCGCGGGCGTCCACCTCGTACACCTGCAGGGCGCTGGCGGCGACCTCCCGGTTGATCGCCCCGTCCGCCCGGACCTGGGCGTAGTCGCGCACGCGGCGCAGCAGGCGGTTGGCGATGCGCGGGGTGCCCCGCGAGCGTCCGGCGATCTCGGCCGCACCGGCGGTGTCGATCTCCACATCGAGGAGGCGGGCGGAGCGGTGGACGACGCGCTCCAGTTCCTCGGGGGCGTAGAACTCCATGTGGCCGGTGAAGCCGAAGCGGTCGCGCAGCGGCGGAGGCAGCAGTCCGGCCCGGGTCGTGGCGCCGACCAGGGTGAAGGGCGGCAGCTCCAGCGGGATCGCGGTGGCCCCGGGCCCCTTGCCGACGATCACGTCGACGCGGAAATCCTCCATGGCCATGTAGAGCATCTCCTCGGCGGGCCGGGACATGCGGTGGATCTCGTCGAGGAAGAGGACTTCGCCCTCCTGGAGGGAGGACAGGATCGCGGCGAGGTCCCCGGCGTGCTGGATGGCGGGGCCGGAGGTGATCCGAATGGGTGCCCCCATCTCGGCTGCGATGATCATGGACAGGGTGGTCTTGCCGAGTCCGGGGGCGCCCGACAGCAGGACGTGGTCCGCCGTGGCCCCGCGCTGCTTGGCCGCCTTCAGGACCAGGTCCAGCTGCTGGCGGACCTTCTCCTGGCCGACGAACTCCCCCAGGTCCTTGGGGCGCAGGGCCGCCTCGACCGCGGTGTCCTCACCATCCGCCGCGGCGGCCACGATCCGGTCGTCGCTCTCGTCATCCCAGTTCACGCTGTCAGTCTGCCTTCTGCGTCATTGCGGTGGTCGGTCCGGGGTGCCCGCGGATCGCGCGCCTGCGCCGGGCGGCGTGGGCTGCCGCCCTGCGTGCGGGCCGGGGCGTGTGCGCCCCGCGCCGTTGCCGGCCCCGTCAGCGGGCGCGGTTCAGGGACTGGAGGGCCGCCCGCAGCAACTGGGGCACGGGGGCCGAGCCGCCGGAGGCGATGGCGGCCTCCGCCTGCGGGGTCACGATCACCACGGCCTCCTCCGCCTCCCGTGAGGCGTAGCCGAGGCCGATCAGAGCGGCCGTGAGCTGCTCGGTCCAGGGTGCGGGCGCCGCTGCGACCGCCCGCTGGGCGCCCACGACCGGGGCGGGTGCGCCCAGCTTGCCCTTGAGTTCGAGCAGCAGCTTCTGCGCGCCCTTCGGCCCGATGCCCGGCACCGCCGTCAGCGCCTTGGCGTCGCCGGAGGCGAAGGCCGCCCGCAGGGCGTCGGGGGTGTGCACGCCGAGCATGGCCTGCGCCACGCGTGGTCCGACGCCGCTCGCGGTCTGCAGGAGTTCGAAGACCTGGCGCTCGTCGTCGTCGGCGAAGCCGTACAGGGTCAGCGAGTCCTCCCGGACGACCAGGGAGGTCGCCAGCCGGGCCTGCTCCCCCACGCGCAGGCCGGCGATGGTGTTCGGCGTGCAGTGCACGGCCATACCCACTCCCCCGACCTCGATCACGGCGAGGGCGGGGGTGAGCGCGGCGACCACGCCGTTGACGAAGGCGATCATCGGGTACGGCCTTTCGGGGCGTGCTGGGCGTGCTGGGCGACCGCCTCCTGGAGGCGGTTGACGGCAGGGGCCCGCCAGATGTGGCAGACGGCCAGCGCCAGGGCGTCGGCCGCATCGGCGGGCCGGGGCGGTCCGGACAGCCGCAGCAAGCGGGTGACCATCGCGCCGACCTGGGCCTTGTCGGCCCGGCCGCTGCCGGTGACGGCGGCCTTGACCTCGCTGGGGGTGTGCAGGGCGACCGGTATCCCGCGGCGGGCGGCGCAGAGCATCGCGACGGCGCTCGCCTGGGCGGTGCCCATCACGGTGCTGACGTTGTGCTGGCTGAAGACCCGCTCCACGGCGACGACTTCGGGCCGGTGCGTGTCGAGCCATTCCTCGATGCCCTGCTCGACGGCGACGAGCCGGTGGGCCAGATCGGCGTCGGCGGGCGTCCGCACCACCCCCACGCCGAGCATGGTGAGGGGGCGACCGGCGGCGCCTTCGACCACGCCGACCCCGCATCGTGTCAGCCCCGGGTCCACGCCCAGTACCCGCACCGCCCACCCCTCTTCACCGCAAGGACCCTGCCGCCTCCGCGGGCCCTGTGGGCTGCGGACCGCCGGCGCGGACCCGCCGACGCCGTCAGGCTATCCGCTGGCACTGACAACGGCGGCGGGCCGGGGGGACGTGTCCCCACCGGCCCGCCGGATCCGCTCGGTGCGCGGCCGCCCTACGCGTCGACCTTCTCCATGACCTCGTCCGAGACGTCGAAGTTGGCGAAGACGTTCTGGACGTCGTCGCTGTCCTCAAGCGCGTCGATCAGCTTGAAGATCTTGCGGGCGCCCTCTTCGTCGAGCTCGACCTGCATGGTCGGGACGAAGCTGGAGTCGGCCGAGTCGTAGTCGATGCCGGCGTCCTGGAGCGCGGTGCGGACCGCGACCAGGTCGGTGGCCTCACTGATGATCTCGAAGGTGTCGCCGTTGTCGTTGACCTCTTCGGCACCGGCCTCCAGCACCGCGCCGAGGACGTCGTCCTCGGTGAGCTCGGCCTTGGGCAGGATGATGACACCCTTGCGGTTGAACAGGTACGAGACCGAGCCCGGGTCGGCCATCGAGCCGCCGTTGCGGGTCATGGCGACACGGACGTCGGACGCGGCGCGGTTGCGGTTGTCGGTGAGGCACTCGATGAGCACCGCGACACCGTTCGGACCGTAGCCCTCGTACATGATCGTCTCGTAGTCGGCGCCGCCGGCCTCGAGGCCGCCGCCGCGCTTGACCGCGGAGTCGATGTTCTTGTTCGGGACCGACTGCTTCTTGGCCTTCTGGACCGCGTCGAAAAGCGTCGGGTTGCCGTCGATGTCGGCACCGCCCATGCGCGCCGCGACCTCGATGTTCTTGATCAGCTTCGCGAAGAGCTTGCCGCGCTTGGCATCGATCACGGCCTTCTTGTGCTTCGTCGTAGCCCATTTAGAGTGGCCGGACATCCGCCTGTCTCCTTCGCGTAACCAACAGTGTTCGTCCCCGATCCTACCGGGAGCTCGTCACAGCCCCGCGCGCACCATCTCGACGAAGTACGCGTGGACCCGGTCGTCGCCGGTCAGTTCGGGGTGGAACGAGGTCGCCAGGACGTTGCCCTGGCGCACGGCCACCGTGTGGCCGTCGTAGGTGGCGAGCACCTCGGCGGCGCCGCCGACGGACTCGACCCACGGGGCGCGGATGAAGACGCCCTCGACGGGTCCGCCCTCGATGCCCGCGAAGTCGACCTGCGCTTCGAAGGACTCGTTCTGTCGGCCGAAGGCGTTGCGGCGCACGATCATGTCGATGCCGCCCAGGGTCTCCTGGTCGTCACGGCCGTCGAGGAGCTTGTCGGCGAGCATGATCATGCCTGCGCAGGTGCCGTACACGGGCATGCCGGCGGCCACGCGCTCGCGCAGCGGCTCCAGCATGCCGAAGAGCACGGCGAGCTTCGACATGGTCGTGGACTCTCCGCCGGGGATCACCAGGGCGTCGACCTCGGCGAGCTCCTCGGGGCGCCGGACCGGCCTGGCCACGGCGTCCGCCGCGGCCAGGGCGATCAGGTGCTCCCGTACGTCGCCCTGGAGGGCCAGGACACCGATCACGGGGGTGTTGGTCATGTCGGGACTACCAGCCGCGGTTGGCGTAGCGCTCGGCCTCGGGGAGGGTGTCGCAGTTGATGCCGACCATGGCCTCGCCCAGGTTGCGGGAGGCGTCCGCGATGACCTTCGGGTCGTCGAAGAAGGTGGTGGCCTTCACGATGGCGGCGGCGCGCTTGGCCGGGTCGCCGGACTTGAAGATGCCGGAGCCGACGAAGACGCCCTCGGCGCCGAGCTGGCGCATCAGGGCGGCGTCGGCCGGGGTGGCGACACCACCGGCGGAGAACAGCACGACGGGGAGCTTGCCGAGCTCGGCGACCTCCTTGACGAGCTCGTACGGGGCGCGCAGCTCCTTGGCGGCGGCGTACAGCTCGTTGTTGTCGAAGCCGCGCAGCTTGGCGATCTCGTTCTTGATCTGGCGCAGGTGGCGGACGGCCTCGACGACGTTGCCGGTGCCGGCCTCGCCCTTCGAGCGGATCATGGCCGCACCCTCGGCGATGCGGCGCAGGGCCTCGCCGAGGTTGGTGGCGCCGCAGACGAAGGGGGTGGTGAAGGCCCACTTGTCGGAGTGGTTGACCTCGTCGGCCGGGGTCAGGACCTCGGACTCGTCGATGTAGTCGACACCGAGCGACTGCAGGACCTGGGCCTCGACGAAGTGGCCGATGCGGGACTTGGCCATCACGGGGATGGACACGGCCCCGATGATCTCCTCGATCATGTTGGGGTCGGACATGCGCGCGACGCCGCCGTCCTTGCGGATGTCGGCGGGGACCCGCTCCAGAGCCATGACGGCCACGGCGCCGGCGTCCTCGGCGATCTTCGCCTGCTCGGCGTTGACCACGTCCATGATCACGCCGCCCTTCAGCTGCTCGGCCATGCCGCGCTTGACGCGCGAGGTGCCGATCGCCGACTCGGCGGACTGGGGGGAGGTGGGAAGCGTGCTCACGGATTGACCTCACTCGAAAGGAAGACGGGTACTACTCGGCCGAGGAAACCCCAGCGGATCAGTCCACTACAAGGGCCAATGTGGAGCCAGTGGCTCTTTCATTTGTCCCTCGTGGCTCTAAGCGGGCCGGTCCGCCAGGTCCGCCGGGGGCTCGTCATCCATCTCGAAGGCCAGCGGGAACGGCGCGTGTCCGGCCAGTCTGAACCAGCGGACCTTGCGGTGGCGGCGCAGCGCGCGGGCGGCCCGTACGGCGTCGTTGTGGAACCTGCGGGCCATCGGCACCCGGCGGACGGCCGCCGCCAGCTCCTCGGTCGCCTGCGCCCCGCCGGGAGCCGCCTTCAGCACCTCGACCTGGTCGGTGTCGGCGAATACCGCCCGCAGCGCCTGGCTGAGCTCGCTCTCGGCGACCTCCCGGTGGTCCTCCTCGGCCTGCCGGGCGGCGTGCGCGGCCTCGTACAGCACCAGCGAGGAGGCCGGGTCGAGCGCCCCGGCGGTGGCCACCTCAAGCACCACGGAGGCACGCCGGACGAGCTGCGCGTCGAGCGCGGCCCGCGAGGCGTCCATGCGCGAGTGCAGCCGGTCCAGCCGCCCGGCGGTCCAGCTGAGGTAGACGCCGATGACAGCGAGGGCCAGGGCGATCCAGACAAGGGTTTCGATCACGCTGCGCGACCCTACCGCTCCGCACGCCCCCGGCTCCCACCGGGCCGACCGGGCCCGATCCGGGCGCGCCGCCTGCGCGGTCCGCGCAACCCGAGGGGGACGGGGAACGCCAGGTCACCCGCGGACCCGCGGGCGTCCTCGCGGCGGGCGCCCCGGCCGCGCTCGGGGCGGGCCCGACGGCCGGTGCCGGCCCCCGGCCGGGCCGGTGCCGCCGGTCAGGACTCCTGAGCGTCCCGGGAGAAGCCGAGGCGGGTGCGGAGCGGGACGTGCTCGTCGGCGCCCACCGCGGCCGCGCCGTCCGTCACCGTCTCGTAGACCGCCAGGATGTCCGCCCCGACCGTCGACCAGTCGAAGCGGCGGACGTGCGCCGAGCCGCTGGCGCTGAGCCGCGCCCGGCGCTCCGGGTCCCGCAGGAGGGCGATGGCTCCCGCCGCCAGGGCGTCCGCGTTCTCGTTGGCGAAGAGGTCGCCGGCCCCGCCCTGGTCCAGGACCTGCGCGAAGGCGTCCAGGTCGGACGCCAGCACCGCGGCGCCCGCCGACAGGGCCTCGACCAGGATGATCCCGAAGCTCTCGCCGCCGGTGTTCGGGGCGACGTACACGTCGACGCTGCGCAGCAGCCTGGCCTTGTCCTCGTCCGAGACCATCCCGAGGAACTCGACGCGCGAGCGCAGGCCCGGCGGCAGCGAGGCCACCGCCTCCTCCTCGTCACCGCGGCCCGCGACCAGCAGCCGCACGTCCGGGCAGGCCTCCACGATCTTCGGGAAGGCCGCCATCAGCACCGGCAGGCCCTTGCGCGGCTCGTCGATGCGGCCGATGAAGCCGAGTGTCCGGCCGCTCCATTCCGCCTTCGGCTCGGCCTTCGCGAAGAAGTCCACGTCGACGCCGTTGGGGATCACCACGGCGTCCCCGCCCAGGTGCTCCACGAGGGTGCGACGCGCGTACTCGCTCACCGCGATCCGCGCGCTGATCTTCTCCAGCGCAGGCTGCAGGATCGGGTAGGCGGCGATCATCGCCCGGGAGCGCGGGTTGGAGGTGTGGAAGGTGGCCACGATCGGTCCCTGGGCGGCCCAGCAGGACAGCAGTCCCAGCGACGGCGAGGCCGGCTCGTGGATGTGGATGACGTCGAAGGTGCCGTCGTGCAGCCAGCGCCGGACCCGGGCGGCGGAGAGGAAGCCGAAGTTCAGCCGGGCCACGGATCCGTTGTACGGCACGGGCACGGCGCGGCCCGCCGAGACCACGTAGGGCGGGAGCGGGGTTTCGTCGTCGGCCGGGGCCAGCACCGAGACCTCGTGGCCGAGGCCGATCAGGTGCTCGGCCAGGTCCCGGATGTGGAACTGGACTCCGCCCGGCACGTCCCACGAGTACGGGCACACGATGCCGATCTTCACGGCGTGCGCTCCTCCAGGTCGTCCAGCCAGAGGCGCTGGAGCATGTGCCAGTCCTCCGGGTGCTCGGCGATGCCCCACGCGAAGGCGTCCGCCACCGCTTGCGTCATCATGGTGGTCTTCTCCGCCCGGGTCCCGGTCTTCGGGACCTCCACCTCGGGGTGGATCCGGCCGTACATCTTCGGCGTGTCGCCGTAGTGCAGGGTGGCCGGGATCAGCACCGCGCCGGTCTGCTGGGCCAGCAGCGCCGGCCCGGCCGGCATGCGGGCCGTCGCACCGAAGAAGTCCACCTCGACCCCGGAGGCCGACAGGTCGCGGTCCGCGACCAGGCAGACCAGGCCGCCCGAGCGCAACCGCCGCGCCAGGATGCCGAAGGCGGCGCCGCCGCTGTGCGGCAGGACCTCCATGCCCAGGCTCTCGCGGTAGGCGACGAAGCGGTCGTAGAGGGTCTCGGGTTTGAGCCGTTCGGCGACGGTGGTGAACGGCACCCCGAGGTGGCCGATGGCCCAGGCGCCGGCGAGGTCCCAGTTGGCGAGGTGCGGCAGGGCGACGACGACCCCGCGCCCGGAGGCGAGGGCCTCGCGCAGGATGTGCTCGTCCTTGAACTCCACGTCCGTGCTGAACCGCTTCGGGTCCATCGTGGGCAGCCGGAAGGATTCCATCCAGTACCGCATGTACGAACGCATGCCGGCCTTGGAGAGCTCGCGCAGCCGCTCCGGCCCGGCGTCGGGCACCACCCGGGCCAGGTTGGACTCCAGCCGCAGCACGCTCGTGCCGCGGCGCTTCCACGCGAAGTCCGCGATCCGCCGGCCCAGCGCCACGGCGGCCGGCTCGGGCAGCTTCTTGACTCCGGCCCAGCCGAGCCCGTAGAGCCCGTCGACCAGCTTGTCCTGTGCCGCGCCCATCAGGCGGTACCCCCTTCGGGGGCGGCCGCGGCGTCGGCCTCGGCGGACTCGCGGCGCACGGTGACCACGCGCTGGACCAGCGTGACGAGCGAGCCGACGGCAACCACCCACAGGGCGATCGGCAGGAGGATCCCGATCCAGGACGGCACCCCGAAGGCCTGCAGACCCGACAGCCCGGCCGCGACCAGCGAGATGACCAGGCGTTCGGCGCGCTCGATGAGTCCGTTGACGGCCACGGGCAGCCCGATCGACTCGCCGCGCGCCTTGGTGTACGACACCACCTGGCCGCTGGCCAGGCAGAAGATCGCCACCGCGCACAGCGCGTTGTCGTCACCGTTGCCGGCGTACCAGAGGGCGAGGCCGCCGAAGATCGCCGCGTCGGCCACCCGGTCGAGGGTGGAGTCGAGGAAGGCGCCCCAGCGGCTGGAGATCCCGGCCTGGCGGGCCATGTTCCCGTCGACGAGGTCGGAGAAGACGAAGAGGGTGATGGTGATGGTGCCCCAGAAGAACTCCCCGCGGGGGAAGAAGACCAGCGCGCCCGCCACCACTCCGGCCGTGCCGATCAGGGTGACCGCGTCCGGGCTCACCCCCCGCCGGAGCAGAAATGCGGCGAATGGCGTGAGAACACGCGTGAAGAATGCACGCGCGTACTTGTTCAGCATGGCCTTCCCGGAGGGTCGCTGGGCCGCACGGCCACCACGGCCACCGGCTGGCCCATCGTAGCCAGCACGCCGCCGCCGGAGCGCCGCGCACCCACCGGTTCTCGCCCGGTAAGGCGCTCGTCACGCCGCGGACCGCCGCGGGCGCCCCCTGCGTACGTCTCCGGTACGACGTATGGACGCGGTGTGACAGCAGTGCAAAGCTCGTAGAACCGCGCATTCCTCATGCGCGGGGACAAGGAACCCACCCTCCTCACCGTCACCACCGGGAGGCACGAGCACCATGGGAGCCACATCACACCAAGCCGGAGCCGCCGGCAGGGCACTGACGGCCGACCGTCCCTCTTCCCTACGGAACGTCGTGCTGGTCGGCCACAGCGGATCCGGCAAAACCACGCTGGTCGAGGCCCTCGCCCTGACCGCAGGAGCGGTCAACCGGGCCGGTCGGGTCGAGGACGGCGCCACCGTCTCCGACTACGACGAGATGGAACACCGGCGCCAGCGGTCCATCCAGCTCTCCCTCGTCCCCGTCGAATGGGACGGAATCAAGATCAACATCTTGGACACCCCCGGATACGCCGACTTCGTCGGGGAGCTCAGGGCCGGTCTGCGCGCCGCGGACGCGGCCCTTTTCGTGGTTTCGGCCTCGGACGGGATCGACGGCGCCACCCGCATGGTCTGGGACGAGTGCGAGGCCGTCGGCATGCCCCGCGCCATCGTCGTGACCCACCTGGAGGCCGCGCGCTCGGACTACACGCAGATGACCACCGTGTGCGGCGAGATCTTCGGTGCGGACGACCCGGACGCGGTCATCCCCCTCTACCTCCCCCTGCACGGCCCCGCCGGCCCGGACGGGCACGCGCCGGTCACCGGACTGCTCGGCCTGCTCTCGCAGCGCGTGTACGAGTACGCCTCCGGCGAGCGGGTGGAGCGTGCCCCGGACCCGGACGAGCGGGAGCTCATCACCGAGGCCCGCGCACGCCTGATCGAGGCGATCATCGCCGAGAGCGAGGACGAGACCCTCATGGACCGCTACCTCGGCGGCGAGGACATCGACCTCAAGACGCTCGTCGACGACCTGGAGCGGGCCGTCGCGCGCGGCACCTTCCACCCCGTCCTGATGGCCGCTCCGGCGGCCGACGGCGCCCGTCAGGGGCTCGGCACGGTGGAACTCCTCGAACTGATCACGGGCGGCTTCCCGACCCCGCTGGAGCGCCCCGCCGTCACGGTCACCCGCCCCGACGGCTCCGCCCGCCCCGACGCCGTCTGCGACCCCGACGGGCCGTTGGTCGCCGAGGTCGTCAAGACCTCCTCCGACCCCTACGTCGGCCGCGTCTCCCTCGTACGCGTCTTCTCCGGCACCCTGACCCCCGAGGAGACCGTCCACGTCAGCGGGCACGGCCCGGCCGACCGGAACCAGGAGGACCCTGCGCTCCACGAGGCCGACGAACGGATCGGAACCCTCACCGCCCCCTTCGGCAAACAGCAGCGCGCCCTCGGCAGGTGCATCGCCGGAGACCTGGCCTGCGTGGCCAGGCTCAGTCGCGCGGAGACCGGCGATACCCTCTCCGCCAAGGACGATCCGCTCCTGATGGCCCCCTGGACCATGCCCGACCCGCTGCTTCCCCTCGCCATCGAGGCCCACAGCAAGGCCGACGAGGACAAGCTCTCGCAGGGACTGGCCCGGCTCGTCGCCGAGGACCCCACCATGCGGCTGGAACAGAACCCGCACACCCACCAGGTCGTCCTGTGGAGCCTCGGCGAGGCCCACCAGGACGTGGCCCTGGAGCGGCTGCGCACCCGCTACGGCGTCCAGGTCGATCCCGTCCCGCACCGGGTGAGCCTGCGCGAGACCTTCGGCGGGAAGGCGGCCGGTCGCGGCCGGCACGTCAAACAGTCGGGCGGCCACGGCCAGTTCGCGATCTGCGAGATCGAGGTCGAGCCGCTCCCGCCCGGCAGCGGCATCGAGTTCGTCGACAAGGTCGTCGGCGGGGCGGTACCCCGCCAGTTCATCCCGTCCGTAGAGAAGGGCGTGCGCAGCCAGGCCGCCCGCGGGGTCGCGGCCGGATACCCGCTGGTCGACGTGCGGATCACCCTCCTCGACGGCAAGGCGCACTCGGTGGACTCCTCGGACGCCGCCTTCCAGACCGCCGGCGCACTCGCCCTGCGTGAGGCCGCGGCGGAGGCCCGGATCGACCTGCTCGAACCGGTCGCCGAGCTCGACGTCCTGATCCCCGACGAGTACGTCGGACCCGTCATGAGCGATCTCGCGGGCCGCCGGGGCCGTGTCGTCGGCACCGACCAGGCCGGTTCCGGCCGTACCCGGGTCCGCGCCGAGATCCCGGAGATAGAGATCGGCCGGTACGCCGTCGAACTGCGCTCCGTCTCGCACGGCACCGGCCGCTTCGCCCGCGCCTACGCCCGGCACGAACCCATGCCGCCACAGATCGCGGAGAAGGTGCGCGAACAGGCCGGGAAGGGAACGTAGTCGGGGGAGCAACGGAGTGCCGCCCACCCAACCCGCTTGCGGCGGGCGGCATTTCCCTGTCCCATGACCATGGGGCGGGATCCGCCGATAGGCTCGTCGGCGCACCAAAAGAGCATGAACGCACAGCGAGGGGGGCAGCGGTGGCGGACGACGGATTCGACTTCAGGCCCGGCGCACAGATTCCACTGCAGAACGGCGGGGGGCAGACGGCGGCGACCAACGCCCTCGCCTCGGCCGCGTACCGGGACGGGGGGCAGGACACCAGGCTCGACGCGATACTCGGGGCCAACAGCGAGAACCACCCGGCGACGGTGAAGCCCCCGAAGCTGTCCCTCTTCGAGCCCAGCCTCGGCGAGGCCTTCTGCCGGGCCGTCGAGGCCCGCACCCTGGGGTCCGGCCGCAAGCCGCTCATCCAGTCCTTCGGTGCCGACCCGCAGACGGTCGTGGAGCACTGCCTGGCGGCATCCCGCATCCGCAAGGAGCGCGACCGCAGGCTCCGGCTGATCATGCTGGTCTGCGGCGTGCTGTTCCTGCCGGGGCTGCTGCTGTGGCTGGGGCTCTTCCAGCTCCGCACCTCGCTGGCCTCGCGGCAGGGCAAGCACTCCTGGCTGGGCACCACGCTCCTGGTCGGCATCGCCGTCGTGGTGGCCGTGCTGATGTTCAGGCTGCCGCTCACCGGCTTCCTCGGCCTGTACGCCCGCGGCATGGTCATCGCCCCCGCACTGGGCTGGCTGCTCGCCCGCCGCACCTGCGAGTCCACCGCCCGCGACCTGCGCGAGCGCTGGGACGGGCTGCTGTCCGGGGGCGGGGTCGCCGCCAAGATCCCACAGGCGGTGCCCGGCAACCCTGATGAGAAGGCCCGCGAGGACCTGCGCCACCAGCTCGCCAAGCTCACCGCGGAGGACCGCAGCAACCAGGTCTTCTACGCCGGCCCCAAGGGCATCCTCGGCATGGGCACCCGCTGGGGCAACTGGCAGATGGCCGAGGAGCTCGCCCCGACGGACGAGAGCAAGGAGATCCACCCCTTCCGCGCCTGGGACGTCATCCGCGCGATCGACGCCCAGCTGCGCAAGCTGGAGCGCGGCCCGCTGCACACCGGCGGCTTCCCGCCCGCCGCGATCCAGCACTGGATCGTCACCCCGGTCGGCGAGGGCGCCGCCGAGGTGGCCCGCCCCACCGGCGAGAACGTCGACGCCTTCCTCGTCAAGCCGCACGAGGTCACCCGCATCTGCAACGAGCAGCAGTTCAACTCGGGGAACCGGCACTACCTGGGCATCCAGTACCCGCTGTGGGACGGCCAGCTGATCATCAACATGCTGGTCACCGTCACCGTGCTGTACAAGACCCTGCGCGTGGACGTCACCGCGCACGCCCTGGGTCCGGTGCACGGCCTGTTCACCACCAAGTCCAAGGCCCCGGTGGTGGAGGTGCCCAAGAGCATCCGCTTCTGGGAGACCGTGGAGAAGCCGCTGCCGCTGGTGGACACCCAGGAGGTGGTGCGGCTCGCCGTGCGGGCACCGCTGACCTGGTACCCGCCGCTCCTCGACTTCTTCGGCGGCAAGCTGGTCCTGCCCGAACCCTTCGGCCTGCGCCACGTCTGGGCGAGCTCGATGTGGCGCCATCGCTTCATGGCCGACGACGCGCTGCGCACGGTGGCCCCGGTGCTGCGGTCGATCCACGCGGCGACCTTCAAGGTCCTGGAGGAGAACGGCGTGGACACCGAGCGCTTCGCCAACCGCTCCTCGATCATGAGCGGTCTGATCCAGGAGCCGGCGCCGCGCAAGGCGGACGTCTACGACGCCTAGGGTCAGCCCACGGGCCAGGCGTCGGCGAGCATCTGGCGTGTGTCCGCGAGGAGTTGCGGCAGCACCTTGGTGTGGCCGACCACCGGCATGAAGTTCGTGTCCCCGCCCCAGCGGGGCACGATGTGCTGGTGGAGGTGGGCGGCGATACCGGCGCCGGCCGCCGCGCCCTGGTTCATGCCGATGTTGAAACCGTGCGCACCCGAGGCCTTGCGGAGCGCCACCATCGCCCGCTTGGTGAGGTCGGCCAGTTCGGCCGTCTCGGGGGCGTCGAGCTCGGTGTAGTCGGCGACGTGCCGGTACGGCACGACCATCAGGTGGCCGCCGTTGTAGGGGTAGAGGTTCAGCACGGCGTAGACATGCTCGCCCCGGGCCACGACCAGGCCGTCCTGGTCCGTCATCTCCGGAATCCCGCAGAAGGGACAGCCGTCCCCGGCCTCGGGGCCGGTCGGCTTGTTCTCCCCCTGGATGTAGGCCATCCGGTGGGGCGTCCACAGTCGCTGGAACGCGTCCTGCGTGCCGACCCCGATCTGCTGCTCCGGCTCAGTCGTCATGGCAAGCAGCATATGACCTCGCCCGCGCGGACGAGGAAGGCCCCCGGAAAGTGATCACTTTCCGGGGGCCTTCCTCGTCAGGGATCAGACCTGGACGCGGTCTGCGACGACCTTCGCCAGCTTGGCGAGGGCCTGGTCCTTCGGGATGCCGTTCTCCTGCGAACCGTCGCGGTAGCGGAAGGAGACGGTGCCCGCGGCCATGTCCTCGTCACCGACGATGATCATGAACGGGACCTTGAGCTTCTGGTGGTTGCGAATCTTCTTCTGCATCCGGTCGGAGGAGGCGTCCACCTCGACCCGCAGGCCCTGCTTCTTCGCCTCGGCGGCGAACTCCTGGAGGTAGCCGACGTGCCCGTCGCCGATCGGGATGCCGACGGCCTGGACCGGCGCCAGCCACGGCGGCATGGCACCCGCGTAGTGCTCCAGCAGCACCGCGAAGAACCGCTCGATCGAGCCGAACAGCGCCCGGTGGATCATGACCGGCCGCTGGCGCGAGCCGTCCGGGGCGGTGTACTCCAGGTTGAAGCGCTCCGGCAGGTTGAAGTCGAGCTGGACGGTCGACATCTGCCAGGTACGGCCGATGGCATCGCGCGCCTGCACCGAGATCTTCGGCCCGTAGAAGGCCGCGCCGCCCGGGTCGGGGGTCAGCGGGAGGCCCTGCTTCTCGGCGACCTGCTGGAGGACCGCGGTGGCCTCCTCCCAGACCTCGTCCGAGCCGACGAACTTCTCCGGGTCCTTAGTGGAGAGCTCCAGGTAGAAGTCGGTCAGACCGTAGTCGCGCAGCAGGTTCAGCACGAAGGTGAGGGTGCGGTCGAGCTCCTCGGCCATCTGCTCACGGGTGCAGTAGATGTGCGCGTCGTCCTGGGTGAAGCCGCGGGCACGCGTCAGGCCGTGCACCACGCCGGACTTCTCGTACCGGTACACGGTGCCGAACTCGAACAGGCGCAGCGGCAGTTCGCGGTAGGAGCGGCCGCGCGCGTCGAAGATCAGGTTGTGCATCGGGCAGTTCATGGGCTTGAGGTAGTAGTCGGTACCACCATCGAGCTGCATGGGGGGGTACATGCCCTCCGCGTACCAGTCCAGGTGCCCGCTCTTCTCGAAGAGCGCGCCCTTGGTGGCGTGCGGCGAGTAGACGAACTCGTAGCCCTCCTCCTCGTGCCGGCGGCGCGAGTAGTCCTCCATGACCCGGCGGATGATGCCGCCGCGCGGGTGGAAGACGGCGAGGCCGGAGCCGATCTCGTCCGGGATGGAGAAGAGGTCCAGCTCGTTGCCGAGCTTGCGGTGGTCGCGCTTCTCGGCCTCGGCGAGGAAGTCGAGGTGGGCCTTCAGCTCCTCCTTCGACGGCCACGCGGTGCCGTAGATGCGCTGGAGCATCGGGTTCTTCTCGCTGCCGCGCCAGTAGGCGGCCGCGTTGCGCATGAGCTTGAACGCCGGGATGTTGCGGGTGGTGGGCAGGTGGGGACCGCGGCACAGGTCCTTCCAGCACAGCTCGCCGGTCTTGGCGTCCAGGTTGTCGTAGATGGTCAGCTCACCGCCGCCCACCTCGACGTTCGCGCCGTCGTCGGTGGACGCGGAGCCCTTGATGCCGATGAGTTCCAGCTTGTACGGCTCGTCCGCGAGCTCCTCGCGGGCCGCCTCGTCGGTGACGACGCGGCGGGAGAAGCGCTGGCCGCGCTTCTGGATCTCCTGCATCTTCTTCTCGACGGCCTTGAGGTCCTCCGGAGTGAAGGGCCGGGCCACGTCGAAGTCGTAGTAGAAGCCGTCCCGGACCGGCGGGCCGATGCCGAGCTTGGCCTCGGGGAACAGCTCCTGCACGGCCTGCGCCATGACGTGCGCGGTCGAGTGGCGCAGGATGTTCAGGCCGTCCTCGGAGGAGATCTCCACCGGCTCGACGGTCTCGCCGTCCTGCACCTGGTACGCGAGGTCCTTGAGCTCGCCCGCGACCCGGGCGGCGACGATGGTGCGCTCGCCGGCGAAGAGCTCCGCCGCCGTAGTGCCCGTGGCCACCACGCGCTCGTCCCGCTCGGAATCGCGTTGGATGATCACACGGACGTCTGACACCGGTCTCTCCTGACTCAGGGGATGCGCGAGCGAACGCCGCGCGCCTGAATCGTACCGAGCCGAGTGCCCGCGCCGCTAAACGGTTCCGTCCGGGCCCGGCCCGGACCTCCTGCTCACGCCGCCCGGTGGCAGGCGCGGCGCCCCCGGCCGGGCACCAGCCCCGCGCGGCGGAAATTCCGGGACGTCGCCGGAGGCCACCGGTAGCGTGGGAGCCCGCCCCGACCCCCGGAGGGAATCCCGTGCCGAGCCCGCAGCCCCGCCCACTCGACCTGGGTGACGACGCCACCGCGGCCGCCGTGCACCGGATCGGCCGGGCCGCGTACGCGGTCGAGGCCGGGCTGATCGGTTTCGAGGGCATCCCGGCGCTCGGCGAGAGCCTCGCGCAGATGCGCGCGCGGCCGCTGAACTGGTTCGGCGTCGTCTCCGAGGACGGGGAGCCGGCCGGCTTCCTCGCCTGGGAGGAGGAGTCCGACGGCGGCGTCGGCATCGACCGGCTGTGCGTGGACCCGGCCTTCTTCCGCCGGGGTGTCGCCTCGCTGCTGCTGCGCCACGCCCTGGCCGAGGTCTTCCCCGGCCGCACCGTCCGGGTCGCCACGGGCGCCGCCAACACCCCGGCCGTCCGCCTCTACGAGGCGCTCGGCTTCACCCGCGGTGCCGACTTCTCCCCCGCCCCGGGGCTCGTGATGGCCTCCTTCAGTCGTCCGACGGCAGGACGTCCGCCGGGTCGAAGGGCTCGTCCAGGGACTTCATGAGGCGGTCCCGCTCGACCTCGTCCAGCGGTACGGGGCTCACGTCCGACGCGTCGGTGAGCCGGCGGAAGCCGCCCCGGCGCTGGAGCCGTCCGCTGATCCGGATCGGCAGGCCCACCAGGTGCGCGTGGCCCGCCACCCGGTAGGCCTCCTCGTCGAGCGCCGCCCGAACGTACGGGACCTCCGCCCCGGCCAGGACCCGCAGCCGAACCGTTCCCCCGCCACCCGGCGCCGAGCGCCGCATCCGGACCACCGCCCCCGCGACGCGCACCTGCACGGCCGGCTCGTCGCGCGTGTAGCGCGCCGCGGCCTCCCGCAGGACGGGCAGGTCTCCCGGGGAGAACTCCACCGGCTCTGGCCGGGCGGCGCAGCCTGCCGGCACGCCCGCCGCGGGCGCCCAGGCCAGTGCGACACGGGCCCCTTCCGAGCCCCGCACCAGTGAGATCAACGCCTCGGCGAGCTCCCGGCTGACCCCGGCGGCCACGGCGGCGTCGAAGGCCTCCATGCCTCCGGTGGCCCGCCGGTAGTCCACGGCCTCGCGGGCCGCGTGCAGCGCGTGGTGCAGCCGCGTCACGGTGCCCCGGCCGCCGTCCACCGGGACGTACGCGCTCAGCCGCCGCCCGCCCGGATACGGCCCCACTAGGACGGGCTCCAGGGCCCGTTCGGCCTGGGCCCGGTGGCGGGCACCGTAGTAGCCGGCCCGCGCCCGCGCCGCGAGCGCCCCCGCCAGCAGCAGTTGCCGGGCGGCCTGGCGCAGCTGTTCCTGCACGGTCCAGGCCGCCTCGCCCTCCAGCCCGTTGGCCCCCTGCGGGACCTCCCGCTCCCAGCGGATCTCGTCGCTGGGCACGCTCAGCCCGTAGAGCACCTCTCGCGCGGACGGGACCGTGCTGCGCGTGAGCGCGGTCAGGGCCTCCTCCAGCAGGTCGGCGCAGTCGGGGAAGGCCCGGTTCTCGGGGACGAGCACGCTGGTGCCGGCGGGTCCGGGCGGTGTCCAGCGCCCGTACCGGCCGGCGGCCCCGCCCCGGCGCAGCCAGCCGTGCCGGTGCAGGAGCGCACCGAGCACGGCGGGGTCGACCTGCGCGGGATCGGGCGCGGCGGAGTGCGGGAAGTCCGGGAAGGGCGGCCCGGGGCGGCCGTGGTCCGGGGGCAGCAGCGGTTCGAGGTTCGACGGGTACCGGTGCATCAGGGTGTCCCTCCCGACCCGACCCGGGTCATGATCTCGCAGAGCGCCCGGTCGTCGAAGATCCGCGTGGTCGGGATCCGCACGGTGGTCCGGCGCCGGCCGGTCACGGGGTGTCCGGCGAGATTGGTCCAGTAGCAGCAGTGCCGCAGGTCGAGCCGGTCGTGTCCGGCGGCGAGCCACTGGTCGCGCTCCCGCGGGACGAGCATCACGACGAGGATCTTGTGGACGGCGACCGGGGTGCGGGCCAGCTTCACCAGGTGCTCGTTGTCGAGGGTGAAGGCGAACGTGGGCCCGGGCGGCCTGGGCGGTACCTGGTAGGTCGCCTTCAACTGCACCTTGACGGTGACCTCGTCGTCGACGACGTGCTCGGGGGCGCCGTGGCTGACGTGCCAGTCGACACCGTTGTCGGGGAAGGGCTGGGACAGCGAGCAGCCCGCCGCGGCGGCGACGGCGTGCAGGTATCCCACCTGGAGGGTCTCCATGCAGGCGGTGGTGGCGAGTGTGCCGCGCAGCGGTACCGCCCGCGTCCCGCCCGGTGCGTCCGCACCCGGACCGGTCCGCGGATCGATCTGCCCCGCCAGCACCCCGCCCGGTTCGGGCTGCGCGAGCGCCATGGCCGGCTCCCCATGCCTTCCGGGCTGTGCCGTCGGTGGATGGATGGCTGGATGGGTGGGTGACGACCGGTCATGTGCACGGCCCCCCAGGGTTGTTGTCTCCGCACCCGGGTCGCCGCAAACGGCGTACGGAACAAACAGCCCGGGTATCACCGATTCGGGCAGGGGCGGCACGTTCCGAGGCGGCGGCGCCCGGCTGCACCCCAACTGCCGACCGGGGACGAGGAGTTCGCCATGACACGCTGGTACGAGGGCCCGCTGGCCGCATTCGACACGGAGACCACCGGGGTGGACGTGGAGCAGGACCGGATCGTGTCCGCCGCGCTCATCGTGCAGGAGTGCGCGGGCGGCCGGGTCCGCACGACGCGCTGGCTGGTCAATCCCGGCGTTCCGGTGCCCCCGGGCGCGACGGAAGTGCACGGCCTCACCGACGAGCACCTGCAGCTCCACGGGCGCTGGCCGGCGCCGGTGGTGGAGGAGATAGCCCGTTCGCTCGGGGAACAGCAGGTCGCGGGCCGGCCGGTGGTGGTGATGAACGCGCCGTTCGACCTGACGCTGCTGGACCGGGAGTTGCGCCGGCACCGGGCGTCCTCGCTGTCGCGCTACCTGGACAACCGGCCGCTGACGGTGCTGGACCCGCGGGTGCTGGACAAGCACCTGGACCGGTACCGCAAGGGCCGCCGGACCCTGACGGACCTGTGCGCGCACTACGGGATCGAGCTGGAGGGCGCGCACGACGCGGCGGCGGACGCGATGGCGTCGCTGGAGCTCGTGCGGGCGGTGGGCCGCCGGTTCGCCTCGCGGCTGGAGCGGCTGACACCGGCAGAGCTGCACACGCTCCAGGCCGTGTGGCACGCGGCGCAGGCGCGCGGGCTCCAGGCGTGGTTCGCACGGCAGGGGACCCCGGAGGCGGTGGACCCGCACTGGCCGCTGCGGCCGGACCTGTCGGCAGCCGCCTAGCCGGACGGGAGTCCCGGACATGCGGAAGGCCGGTCCGTCATGGACGGACCGGCCTGACCCGGTGGGCGATACTGGGATCGAACCAGTGACCCCTTCGGTGTGAACGAAGTGCTCTCCCGCTGAGCTAATCGCCCGGGAACGCACTGAACAATACAGAAGCCTCGGGGCTGGTTCAAACCGCTTCCCCGACCGGGGTCCGCCCGGGAGTACTCAGTGCGCACTTGAGTATCCCCGCCCATGTCCTGACCGGGTGACGGGCGCCACACTCCCCCTATGGACTCCCCTCTGCCGCCGGCCGAAGAGCTGGCGCTCATCGACCGCGAGCTGGCCCAACTCGATGCCCGACGCGTGTACTTGCTGGCCCGCCGGGACTGGCTGCTGCGCCTGCTCCGGCAGCCGGGCGCGGCGGCGGCCCACCGGGAACCCGGCGTGTCCGGCCCGCCCGCTTGGTCCGCCGGCCCCGCGAAGCAGGCCTCGGCCCCCAGCGCGCAGAACGTCCTGCTCACCCTGGGCGCGGTGCTGCTGGCCGTGGCAGCGCTGGCGTTCACGCTGGTCAGCTGGGGCTCGATGGGGATCGCCGGACGCTCCGCAGTACTGGCCGCGGTGACGGCGGCGGCCCTGGCCGCGCCCGTGGCGTTGCTGCGCCGGGGGCTGCGCTCGACGGCGGAGTCGGTGGCCGCCGTGGGGCTGCTGCTGACCGTTCTGGACGCCTACGCGCTGTACGCCGTCGTCCTGCCGGACACCGACGGCACCGGGTACGCGGCCGGCGCGGCCGCGGTGCTGGCGGCGGTGTGGACCGGGTACGGGTCGGTGCTGCGCACGCTGCGGCTGCCGCTGCCGGCGGCGGTGCTCGCGGCGCAGCTGCCGCTGACGCTGGCGGCGATCGCCGGGGACGCGGGCCCGCTGGGGCTCGGCTGGGCGCTGCTGGCGACCGCCGGGCTGGACGCGGCGCTGGCCCTGCGGGTCCGCACGGCGGCAGTCCCGGCGGCAGTCCCGGCGGCGGTGCTGGGCGCCGCGGCCCTGCTGACCGGCGCGGCCCAGTCGTGGTCGGCCGGCTCGGCGGCACAGGCCCTCGCCCCGGCGGCGCTGCTGCTGGCGGGCGCGGCTTTGGGTACGGCGGCGGCCTGGCGGGAGCCGCGCGCAGGGGCCGCCGCAGCGGCGGGCGCCTTGGCCGCGGTGGTGGCCGCGGGCGGCCTGGCCCGGCCGGAACTCGCAGCGGGCTGGACGGGGGTGGCGCACCTGCTGGTGGGGCTGCCGCTGCTGGCGGCGATGCGGGTCTCCGCGCTGCCGCAGGCGGTACGGCGCGGGTGGGCCCTGGCCGGTGTGGTGGTGGGCGCGCTGGGCGCGCTGGCGGCCGGCGCGGCCGTGCTGCCGGTGCCGGTGGCCCGGCTGCGGGTGCTGGAGCAGGTGTGGGCGGCGACGACCCCGACGACGGGCCCGTTCGCCCCGGGGGTGGCGGCCGCGGTCGCGCTGCTGATGACGGCAGGGGCGGCCTGGTGGCTGTCGCGAGTGACCCCGCGGCCGGAACCCGCGGCGGTGGCCGTGGTCCTGGCCTGGGCGGCTCTGTTCACGGCGCCGGTGCTGCTGGGTCTGCCGGTGGCGGTGGTGTTCGCCGCGCAGCTCGCGGTGACGGGCGCGGCGGGGGTCCTCGCCCTGCGCCCCCCGGCGCGGGGGGCCGGGATCGCGGCGGCCGTGTGCGCGCTGGCGGGGGCCGGGAGCGTGTCCCTGGGTGCGCTGGACGGCCGCGCGGCGACCTTCTCGGTCTGGGGGCTGCTGGGCGCGGGCTGTGCGGTGGCAGCGGCGTACGGGCCCGCCGCGCGGTGGCTCCGCTCGGGGGCGGCGGTGTGCGCGGTGGGTTACGCGACGGGGCTGGCGGTGGCCGGGGCCGCGGTGACGGATCTGGCGGTGGTCTGGTGGGCACTGCCGGTGCTCGCGGTCCCGGCGCTCGTGGCGGCGCTCGGGCCGCGGCTGGGAGAGGTCCGGCTGCCGGCCGAGATCGCGGCGGCCGTGTCGGGTGCCCTGGCGCTGGCCCTGTCGGCGGGGCGGCCCGGAAGCCTGGCCCTGGCCCTGGCGCTGGCCGGGGTGGTCTGCGCGGGGGCCGCGGTGCGGCCGGAGCGGCGGATCCTGGGCTGGGCGGCGGGGGCGCTGTTCGCGGCGGCGACGTGGGTGCGGCTGGTGCAGGCCGGGGTGACGGCGCCGGAGGCGTACACGCTGCCGGTCACGGTCCCCGCGCTCGCTGTGGGGCTGCTGCGGCGCCGCCGGGACCCGGAGGCCTCGTCCTGGACGGCCTACGGGCCGGGGCTGGCGGCGACGCTGGTGCCCAGCCTGTCGGCGGCCTGGGGTGACACGGGCTGGGTGCGGCCGCTGGTGCTGGGGGCCGCCGCGCTGGCGGTGACCCTGACGGGCGCGCACCGCAGGCTCCAGGCTCCGCTCCTGCTGGGCGGCGCGGTGCTGGCTGCGGTGGCGGTGCACGAGCTGGCCCCGTACGTGGTGCAGGTCGCGGGGGCGCTGCCGCGCTGGGTGCCGCCGGCCCTGGCGGGCGTGCTGCTGCTGGCGGTGGGGGCGACGTACGAGAAGCGGCTGCGGGACGCGCGCAGGCTCCGGGCCGCGGTCGGCCGGCTGCGGTAGGCGGGCGGGGGCCGCGCCCGGCGGGAATGACGGAGGCCCCGGAGACGGTGAATGTCTCCGGGGCCTCCGGTCCGGGTGGGCGATACTGGGTTCGAACCAGTGACCCCTTCGGTGTGAACGAAGTGCTCTCCCACTGAGCTAATCGCCCGGACGCACCGCAAACATTACCCCATGTCAGCGGTGCTCTTTGACCATCACTGATCCTTGAGGTGCCAGGGCAGCACGAGCCCGTACTTCCACAGGTAGAAGCCGATCAGGGCACCCGCGATGACCAGGCCCGAGGTGGTCAGGATGAGGTTGCGGCGGCGCACCTTCGGGTCGAGCGCCTTCTGCGCCGCCTCGGTGACCTTGCGCTTGGTCCAGCGCAGCACGAGATGGGCCCAGGCGAACTCGGTGGCCCAGATCGCCAGCCCGGCAAAGATCGCGACCCAGCCGGGGCCCGGCAGGACGAGCATGGCGATGCCGGCGACGATCACCGCGAGGCCGACGACGAAGACGCCGACCTGCCAGCTGAGGTGCAGGCTCTTGCTGGCTTTGATGAAGGCGGGCGCCTTCGACACGTGCGGCGTTTCCTCCGCGGTCTGCGCGGCGGCGGGCGCGTTGGTTCCGGTTGCGGTGTCGCCGGCGGCGGACTCATTCGTTCCGCGGTCACTCCCCGTATTCATGGGTCGAATCTACCCGAGCGCGAAGCACACAGGAACGGCGGTTTGGATCCGCCGTCCGAGGGACCCAGAGGTCCGCAAAACGGTCAGAGGGGTTTACAACGACACCGTAGGTGGCATGTCGATTTCGCCGACGTGCGAATCCCCGAGCGCACACTGAGCGAAAGGCCCTGGCGCTTATGAACACCACGGTCAGCTGCGAGCTGCACCTGCGCCTCGTTGTGTCGAGCGAGTCCTCACTGCCTGTTCCCGCGGGCCTGCGGTATGACACGGCCGACCCCTACGCCGTGCACGCCACCTTCCACACCGGCGCCGAGGAGACGGTCGAATGGGTATTCGCCCGCGACCTCCTCGCAGAGGGTCTCCACCGACCCACCGGTACCGGCGACGTCCGCGTCTGGCCCTCCCGCAGTCACGGTCAGGGCGTCGTCTGCATCGCCCTGAGCTCACCGGAGGGAGAAGCACTTCTCGAAGCACCCGCACGAGCCCTGGAGTCGTTCCTCAAGCGGACGGACGCCGCGGTTCCGCCCGGGACCGAGCACCGGCACTTCGACCTCGACAAGGAGCTCTCCCACATCCTGGCCGAAAGCTGAGCCAGTCTCACGGCCGCTCGGCACCGTCCGACTCGGGGCGACGGTGCGGAGCGGACAACCACATACGCGTGCGCCGGCGCTGTTCCCGCGGAAGCCACCCGCGAGGACGGCGCCTGTGCGCTGTGCGGGGACCGGCTATTGTCGGGCGGCATCGGCGGCGCGTCCGTCGCCGCAGGCCGGCCCCCAGGGAGACACCCGTGCAGATCCCACACGACACCCGTCGCGCGCTCGACGTCGTCGTCGCGCTGGTGAACACCGCGGCCGAACCGGACCAGCCCGACGGGCTCTCGGACGTCGGTGCGCTGCGCGGCTTCGTCCAGGAGTACGCGATCAGTGACGTCGGCGAGCTCGGCGCCCGCGACCTGGCCGGTGTCCGGACCGTGCGCTCGAAGTTCGCCCAGGTCTTCGCGGCGCCGACCGCGCGCGCCGCGTCCGTGCTGATCAACGAGCTCGTGGCGACCGCGGGCACCACCCCGCAGCTGACCGACCACGACGGCTACGACTGGCACGTGCACTACTTCGCCCCGGGCGCGTCGGTGGGCGACCACCTGGCGGCCGACGGCGGCATGGCACTCGCCTTCATCGTGGTCTCCGGCGAGCAGGAGCGGCTGCGCCGCTGCGAGGCCCCCGACTGCCGGCGCGCCTTCGTGGACCTCTCACGGAACCGCTCGCGGCGCTACTGCGACAGCCGGACCTGCGGGAACCGACTGCACGTGGCCGCCTACCGGGCCCGCCGCAAGGAGGCGGACGCGGTGCTGTCAGAGCAGGAAGAGATCGTGCACGGCGGCGAGCAGCAGCAGGATCCCGATCACCGCTAGGAAGATCATCAGCGGCGGCTGGGAGAGTGCGAACAGGCAGCCTCGGGGCTCGTCCGCCACAGGGTCGGGCACCCCGACGGGCACCGCGGAATCACTTTGCGATGTCTCGATCATGTCGCGCCGATGATGACCCAGCGGGCCGCACGGCACGCCTCAACACGCCAATGCGGACGGGGTAGTTCGCTCGATCTTGTGGACGTGTCGCGATCTCGCCCCGCTCACCCGCCCGACGTGCTTCCCCCCGCGGACGGGGTGGTCAGATGCCGTGCTTCTTCAGGATGGCCTCGATGTCGGAGAAGTCGTCCGCGGGGGCGGCGGCCGGCTGGTCGCGGCGGGAGGTGGGGCCGCCGGCGCTCAAGGAGGGCTTGGAGGCGGCCGGGGCGACGGCCTCCGGGGACGCGCCCGCCTTGGCCTTCTTCCGGGCGGGCTTCCCGGAGCCGTCCAGGCCGCGCCGCTCGACGGCGCGGGTGGTGAAGAGGATCAGCCAGGCCAGCCCCAGCAGCCCGAAGCCGATCCAGACGGTCGGGTTGAAGACGATGCCGGTCAGCCATTCCACGACACCCGTCATCACCAGGCCGACCGGCACCAACGCGTACGCGGCGATCCGCGCGGCGGCCAGGAACCGCCTGCGGTAGGCGGTCACCGCGGCGATGCCCAGGCCCGCTGCGGACACCGCGGAGCAAATGGTCTCGGCAAGCATGCGGTCCTCCGGACTCTCGGCGGCAGGGCGGTCTATCCCTGTCCGTCCATCGTGCACCGCCCGTCGGTGCGGGGGCCAGGCACGCGGACTCCCCCATGAGGATCTCCGGGGGATCTCGGGGTCGGTTCTCCTCCCCAGGTGCCGGTCCGGGGCCCGGCGCAGCTCCCGGTGCAGGTCCGGGTACGTGGGGCGGGCGGGGGCTGGGAGACTGTCCGCATGACCGATTCCGTGATCCTCGACGTCTGGTGCGAACTGCAGTGCCCGGACTGCCACCGCGCCCTTGACGACGTCCGCGCCCTGCGCGCCCGCTACGGCGACCGGCTGGACATCAGGCTGCGCCACTTCCCCCTGGAGAAGCACAAGCACGCGTTCGCCGCCGCGCAGGCGGCCGAGGAGGCCGCAGAGCAGGGGCAGGGCTGGCCCTACGCCGAGGCCCTGCTCGCCCGCACCGCGGAGCTGGCCGAGCGGGGCGAGCCGGTGCTGCTGGACGTGGCCCGCGGCCTGGGCCTCGACGTCGAGGAGTTCGACACCGCCCTGATCGACGGCCGGCACATCCTGATCGTCGACGCCGACCAGGCCGAGGGCAAGGCGATCGGGGTGACCGGCACCCCGACGTACGTGATCGACGGCGAGCGCCTCGACGGCGGCAAGAGCCAGGAGGGCCTGCGCGCCCGCATCGAGGAGATCGCCGACCGCGTCCTCGCGGCCTAGGTGGAGTGCGCCGGGATCCCTGTCCGACGGAACGGATCAGGGGCGGCCGAAGGAGCGCCGGGCGGGTCTACCGGGACGTGCCCCCGACATCCCTCCGGGGCGACGGTTGCCCGGCGGGGCACCGGAACGTCGTGGCGAGGCCCGGCTGGCTTCGGGCGGAGGGCGTTCCCTTCGCCACGTCACGCCACGCACCCTAGATCAGCGCCTTGGAGGCGTTCACCGCGATGTCCCGGTACCCGAGCGACGCGTAGAGCCGCCGGGCCGGGGTGTTGCCCTCGACCACATGGAGGCCCAGCCGGCTGTCCCCGGCGGCCAGCACGGTCCGCTCGGCGAGCAGCATGAGGGTCCGCCCGTGGCCCTGCCCGCGGTGTTCCGGCGCGACCTTGACGTCGTACACGTACGGGACGGTGCCCAGGCCCGGTAGTTCGCACTCCCCCACCCACACGGTGCCCAGCGGCTCCCCCGCCGGGGTCTCCAGCAGGAGGAAAGCCGTCCCCGGGGTGTCGGAGCCGTCGGGCAGCATCCTGGCGTGTTCGGCGCGGGAGGCGGCCACGCCCTGCTCCTCGGTCATGCCCGGGGCGGTGAGCCTGCGGCCGTACTCGACGATGCCCGGCTCGAGCCAGGCGTCGAACTCCGCCCGATTCATCGGACGGCCGACGGCCCCCGGCGGAAGGTCCGGCGGCTGCTGCGGCAGTTCCTTGGCCATGACGCGGCCGGTCTCCCGATAGCCGAGGGCCGCGGCCATCCGCAGCGCCGGCCCGGCGTCAGCGGGCACCGACACCGCGATCGAAGTGCAGCGCCAGGAGCGCAGTACCTCCTCGGCGGCGAGCGCGGCCACCGTGCCGCGGCCGCGCCGCCGGTCGCCCTCGTCGATCCACAGCCCCCGGATCACGCCGACGGTGGGCTGGGCGGCGGATCGGGTGGCCAGTTCGAGCGTGCCGACCCGACGGCTGTTGACCCGGACCTCGTAGGCCCGCCGTCGGGTGCCGTCGCTGTTTCGCTGAAGCGGCTGCGCGGGCCGCAGGGTGGTGGTCATCACTTCGAGTTCTACCTGCCCTGCGGCTCCGCGTCACCGGTGTTCACGGATCGAGGTCGGCTCCGGCCTTCACCTCGAAGATCCGCATGACCTCGGCCGTGACCGGTCCGGGCCCGGTGCCCAGTTCCCGGCCGTCGAGGCGGACCACCGCCTGGGCGTCGCGCAGCGAGGAGGTCACGAAGACCTCCTCGGCGCGTTCGAGGACGTCGAAGGGCAGGTCCGTCTCCTTGGCGCCGGCCCAGTCGACGATGAGGGCACGGGTGATTCCGGCGAGGCAGCCTGATTCCAGGGGCGGGGTGTGCAGTTCCCCGTCGAGCACGACGAACACGTTGGAGCCGGTGCCCTCGCAGAGCCTGCCGACGGTGTTGGCCAGAAGCGCCTCGGAGGCGCCCGCCTGGTGCGCGGCGGCGAGCGCGACCACGTTCTCCGCGTACGAGGTGGTCTTCAGGCCGGCCACGGCGGAACGCTCGTTGCGGACCCAGGGGACCGTGACGACGGCGGTGGTGTCCGGGCGGCGGGGGGAGGGGGCGACGGCGGCGATCAGGGTGGGCCCGGCGGTGCCGCGGTCGGAGCCGAGCGGGGCGACGCCGGCGGTGTAGGTGAGGCGCAGCCGCCCGTGTTCGACGGGGTCGGCCTCCAGGACCGCGGCGCAGGCGCGGCGCACCTCGTCGAGGTCGGGGTCGGGGAGGCCGAGGCCCCGGGCGGAGCGGGTCAGCCGTTCCAGGTGGCGGGTGAGCGCGAACGCCCGGCCGCGCTGCGTCTTGAGCGTCTCGAAGACGCCGTCTCCCACGGTGAGCCCGTGGTCGAGGACGGACACCGTCGCGCTGTCGGCGTCCCGCAGGGCTCCGTCGAGCCAGATTCTCATGGTGCTGTCCTTCCGGTGGTGCCGTTCGCTCCTTGGGCGCTGCCGCCGGTCTCCCGTCCCGCCGCGACCCGCAGCAGGCGGGCCGCTTTGAGCTCGGTCTCCGCCCACTCGCGGTCGGGGTCGGAGCCCCAGGTGATGCCGGCCCCCGTGCCGAAGAGCAGGCGGGGGCCGCCGGGGGCCGCCCGGTCTATCCAGAAGGTACGGATGCCGACGGCGAGCTCGCCGGTGCCGCGGTCCGCGTCGACCCATCCGATGCCTCCGCAGTAGGGGCCGCGCGGGGCGGTCTCCAGGGCCTCGATGATCCGCAGGGCGGAGGACTTGGGCGCGCCCGTGACGGATCCGGGCGGGAAGGTGGCGGCGAGCAGTTCGGGCCAGCCGGCGCCGTCGGCCAGTTCGCCGCTCACCGTGGAGACGAGGTGCACGAGGCCGGGGTGCTCCTCGACGGCGCACAGCTCGGGGACGGACACCGACCCCGTGGCGCAGACCCGGCCCAGGTCGTTGCGCACGAGGTCCACGATCATCACGTTCTCGGCGTGGTCCTTGGGGAGGAGGTCGCCGGCGGTGCGGCCGGTGCCCTTGATGGGTCCGGACTCCACGCGGCGGCCCTCGCGGCGCAGGTACAGCTCGGGCGAGGCGGTGGCGATCTCCACGCCGTGAGCGGCGAGACGAATCGTTCCTGCGAAGGGTGCGGGATTGCCGCGCGCGAGGAGCGCGGTGAGGGCGTCGACATCGGCCCGGTCCACACGCGGCAGCGGCGCGGACATCACGCGGCAGAGGTTGGCCTGGTAGACCTCACCGGCCGCGATGTGCTCGCGGATGCGGCGCACTCCGGCGACGTACGCGGCCCGGTCGAGGGAGGAGGTCCACCGGTCGGCCTCGGGGCCGTGCCAGGCGCCCGGCACGGGCGCGGGGACAGGGTCGGGCCGGACGTCCCCGAAACGCGCACAGACGAGGCGCCCTTCGAAGTCGGCGGCCACGGCCCAGAAGCCGGTGGAGTCGAGGGCGGCGGGATCACTGGTGACATCCCGCAGGTCGGTCGCGAGGAGGCCGCCGAAGCGGGCCATGGGGGGCAGGTCGTGCACGGCTGCGAGTCTATGACCGGTGACGCGAGGGCGCCGGTGCGGTGACGACTGGGTGACCTGTGGTGATCGCGCGGCAGCACGCTGCGGAAACGCGTTTTTGAGCTGGCCCGGGAATCCGCTAGAGTTCAACACGTCGCCAGGGAGCGAAGGGGAAAAACCCGGAGCGAACACGGTGACCTGCGGACGTAGCTCAGTTGGTAGAGCACCACCTTGCCAAGGTGGATGTCGCGAGTTCGAGTCTCGTCGTCCGCTCGAAGTGGGGGATCTTCCCGAGAACCCCTGCAGCTCCATGGTGGAGTGGCCGAGAGGCGAGGCAACGGCCTGCAAAGCCGTCTACACGGGTTCAAATCCCGTCTCCACCTCCAAGGACGATTAGCTCAGCGGGAGAGCGCTTCCCTGACACGGAAGAGGTCACTGGTTCAATCCCAGTATCGTCCACTGATCCGCAAGGATCCCCGCGCGATTAGCTCAGCGGGAGAGCGCTTCCCTGACACGGAAGAGGTCACTGGTTCAATCCCAGTATCGCGCACGC
Organism: Streptomyces sp. NPDC058880; assembly: GCF_042742535.1. Taxonomy (NCBI): domain Bacteria; kingdom Bacillati; phylum Actinomycetota; class Actinomycetes; order Kitasatosporales; family Streptomycetaceae; genus Streptomyces; species Streptomyces sp. NPDC058880. The sequence goes on along the minus strand of NZ_JBHYMC010000028.1, from coordinate 22,314 downwards.
AGTACAGGCATCACCTGCGGTTTTGCACCGCGGTCCCGCGCGATTAGCTCAGCGGGAGAGCGCTTCCCTGACACGGAAGAGGTCACTGGTTCAATCCCAGTATCGCGCACCACCGAAAAGCCCCGGCCCTCCACGGCCGGGGCTTTCGCGTTCGTCCACACGGGTGCGGAACTCCGGTGCGGACACCGAAAAGGGTGCTGCCCGCACGACTCCCCAGCCGTGCGGGCAGCACCCTTCACCTGCCGTCCGCCGCGCCCCCGTCCCCACGGGGTACAGCAGGCCCGATGTCCCGGCCCGGACCGCTCTCCCGGACCCGGGGCGCCGCTCAGCGCCCCGGCATCATGCCCACGGACGACGCCTGTGCCGCCAGCTGGTCGAACCCTCCGAAGAGGAAGAGCAGCAGGGCGGCCAGGGGGAGCACCATGGCCGCGGCCACCAGCGGGTGGCGAGTGCCGGACTCATGGCCGTTGAACGCGAATGCCTTGCGTCCCTGCCGTGCGGTGTCCGCCATGGCCCTCTCCCCTGTCGTCTGACAGCGGCGGGTTCTTGACCTCGGGGGACGAGTGCATCACCCGCCGCTTGACCTCAACACTAGGCGGGCGGACGGCCGCCGGCCTCATGCCCTCGTACCCATTGCCGGGCCTCCAGGAGGATGAGGGCGACCGCGCGGTGTACTCCCCTGGGTGGAGAGCTTCCTCCCCGCGTCGGGGTCATCCCGGAAGGGATGACCGGAGGGTAGTGACTTCCCTCACTTTCGTCACTCCCTGCGCATGCGTGTCCGTCGATGGGGCATGGGCGGGATCGGCTCGGGTCACCACGGCGCCGGCGCACGCCCCGGTGCGCTCCGACCTGCTCCGAAGCGTCAATCCCCTTGCCCGATGGGCCGTTTGGGCCAGGCGCCGATCGCGGCCGGACCGGCGGGCCGGATCCCTGATGCTCTCTCAAGAGTGCTGCGCCGCACTGACGATCGAATCTCCCGACGAGGGCGCGGCCTCTGAGCACGCATGCCGGATGGTCCGTAAGCTGTGGCACGTCAACAGGACGACCGGTCAGCGGGGTGGACATGGCGATGATGCGGCTCCGGCGCGAGGACCCGCGTGTCGTCGGCTCGTTCAGACTGCACCGGCGGCTCGGGGCCGGCGGCATGGGCGTGGTCTACCTGGGATCGGACCGGCGCGGACAGCGCGTCGCCCTCAAGGTCATCCGGCCGGATCTGGCCGAGGACCAGGAGTTCCGCTCGCGGTTCGCCCGCGAGGTGTCCGCCGCTCGGCGCATCCGGGGCGGATGCACGGCGCGCCTGGTCGCCGCGGACCTGGAGGCCGAGCGGCCGTGGTTCGCCACCCAGTACGTGCCCGGTCCCTCGCTGCACGACAAGGTGGCCGAGGAGGGTCCCCTGACGGCCGCACAGATCGCCGCCGTGGGCGCCGCGCTCTCCGAGGGACTGGTCGCCGTCCACGAGGCGGGAGTCGTCCACCGGGACCTCAAACCGTCGAACATCCTCCTGTCCCCCAAGGGCCCCAGGATCATCGACTTCGGGATCGCCTGGGCCACCGGTGCGAGCACGCTCACCCATGTGGGCACGGCCGTGGGCTCTCCCGGCTTCCTCGCGCCCGAGCAGGTACGCGGCGCCGCCGTCACCCCGGCCACGGACGTCTTCGCGCTCGGCGCCACCCTCGCCTACGCGGCCACCGCCGACTCGCCCTTCGGGCACGGCAGTTCCGAGGTCATGCTGTACCGCGTCGTGCACGAGGAGCCGCACCTGCAGGGCGTCCCGGACGCCCTGGCGCCCCTCGTACGGGCCTGCCTGGCCAAGGACCCCGAGGAGCGGCCCAGCACGCTCCAGCTGTCGATGCGGCTCAAGGAGATCGCGGCCCGCGAGGCGCAGGGGCTGTCGGACGGCCGTCCGCCGGCGCAGCGGGCACGGACCGACCGGCCCACGGGACGGCTGCCCGAAGGCGCCCTGGAGCACGCGGAACGGCGTACGGAGCGCCGTACCGGCGGCGGCGCGCCCAGGGCGCAGGGCGGCTCGTCGGGCGGCCCGCACTCGCGGCCCTCCTCCTCGCGCAACCCGCGCGGTTCCGGCGGTCCGTCCTCCCGGCCGACGGCGGGGCGCACGGGCGGCCGCCCGGCGCCCAGGACGACGGGCGCGGGGCGACGCCCCGCACGGCCGGACCCGAGGCTGATGCGCCAGCGCCTGATCGTGTTCATCGTGGTGACGCTGATCGTGGCGCTGGGCATCGCGGCCGCCCAGAAGCTGTAACGCCGCCGGGCGCTATCGGTCCTGGGCCACCGCGTAGAAGGCGACCGCCGCGGCCGCGCCCACGTTCAACGAGTCCACGCCGTGGGCCATCGGGATGCGCACCCACTCGTCGGCCGCGACCAGCGCCCGCGTGGACAGGCCGTCGCCCTCGGCGCCCAGCATCAGCGCGACCCGCTCCAGGGACTGCGGGGCGGCCACGTCGATGGGCGTCGCCTTCTCGTGCGGGGTCAGCGCGAGCAGCTTGAAGCCGGCCTCGCGCACCGAGTCCAGGCTCTTGGGCCAGGCCTCCAAGCGGGCGTAGGGGACGGAGAACACCGCGCCCATGGAGACCTTGACCGAGCGCCGGTAGAGCGGATCCGCGCAGTCGGGGGACAGCAGCACCGCGTCCATTCCGAGGGCGGCGGCGCTGCGGAAGATGGCCCCGATGTTGGTGTGGTCGTTGACCGCCTCCATGACGACCACGCGGCGGGTGGTGGCGAGGAGTTCCTCGGCCGCCGGCAGCGGCTTGCGCTGCATGGAGGCGAGGGCCCCGCGGTGCACGTGGTAGCCCGTGACGCGCTCGGCCAGATCGGGGCTGACGGCGTAGACCGGTGCCGGGATCTCGTCGATGACGTCGCGCATGACGTCGACCCACTTGGCGGACAGCAGCATCGAGCGCATCTCGTAACCGGCGTCCTTGGCCCGTCTGATGACCTTCTCGCCCTCGGCGATGAAGAGGCCTTCCGCCGGCTCGCGCCTGCGCCGGAGTTCGACGTCGGTCAGGCCCGTGTAGTCGCGCAGCCGGGGGTCGTCGGGGTCGGTGATGGTGATGAGATCAGCCACAGGGTGATACTGCCTTGTCCTGGGTGCGGTGCCAACGGCCTGTCAGGCGCTGGTGGTGGGAACGTCCGGGGTTCCGACGCGGACGACCTCGCCGATGACGATGACCGCGGGCGGACGGACCTCCTCGGCGCGGACCGTCGCACCGACCGTGGCCAGGGTGGCGTCCACGCGGCGCTGGGTGGCCGTGGTGCCCTCCTGGACGACCGCGACCGGGGTGTCCGCGGGGCGGCCGTGGCGCACGAGCGCCTCGGCGATCAGTCCGATCTTGTCGACGCCCATGAGGATCACGAGGGTGCCGGTGAGCTTGGCGAGGGAGGCCCAGTCCACGAGGGAACGCGGGTCGTCGGGGCCGACGTGACCGCTGACCACGGTGAACTCGTGGGCGACCCCGCGGTGGGTGACCGGGATGCCGGCGGCGCCGGGGACCGAGATGGAACTGGAGATGCCAGGGACCACGGTGCAGGCGATGCCGGCCTCGGCGAGGGCCTGGAGCTCCTCCATGCCGCGGCCGAAGACGTACGGGTCGCCGCCCTTGAGCCGGACCACGGCCTTGCCCGCCCTGGCGTGCTCGATCAGCGCGTTGTTGATGGCCTCCTGGGCCATGTACCGGCCGTACGGGATCTTCGCGGCGTCGATGACCTCGACGTGCGGAGGGAGCTCGTCCAGCAGGTCGCGGGGGCCGAGCCGGTCGGCGATGACCACGTCCGCCTCGGCGAGGAGGCGGCGGCCGCGCACCGTGATCAGGTCGGGGTCGCCGGGGCCGCCACCGACGAGGGCGACGCCGGGGGTGGACTTGTGGCGGTGTCCCGGGGCGGCGAGGCTGCCGTCGCGGAGGCCCTCCACCACAGCGTCGCGGACGGCGGCGGAGCGGCGCGGATCGTTGCCCGTCAGCACGGCGACCGTGACGCCCTCGATGCGGCCGGTGGCCGGGGTCCACGCGGTGGCCGCCGCGGCGTCGTCGGCACGCACGCACCAGACGCGCTCACGCTCGGCCTCGGCGGAGGCCCGCTCGTTGACCTCGCGGTGCTGCGTGGCGATCAAGGCGTACCAGGCCCCGGCGAGGTCGCCGTCCTGGTAGCGGCGGCGTTCCCAGCGGATCTCGCCGGTCGCGGCCATCGCGTCCACCGAGGGGGTGGCGGAGGGCGAGACGAGCAGGACGTCGGCGCCGGCCGCGACCAGCGCGGGGAGTCGCCGCTGGGCGACCTGGCCACCGCCGATGACGACGACGCGGCGGCCGGCGAGGCGGAGTCCTACGGGGTAGGCGGGGGTGTCGGCCATGGCGGTGCGGCTCCTGATGCGGCGGTCGTTCTGTCGTGCCGCTGCGGCTCTGGAGCGGCGAGGGTACTGGCGAGGTACTGACGTGCGGGTTCCTGGTGCGGGTCCACCATACGGCGCGGGCCGTCCCACAGCGCGGACGGGGCTGCGCCCCTCCCGGGGCTCCGCCCCGGCCCAGCGCCTCGGGCGCCGGAAGGTCCGGTCGTGCGCGCGGCGGTCCGGCCGGGGCCGCGAGGGCTTCGCGGCGGGGCGGCGCCCCTCCGGTGGTCTCCGCGGGGTGCGGGCCGGGGGCCGGACCGGGCCGGCGCCGTGCCGGCGGGGCCCGCCCGGCCGGGGCCTGCGGGGCATCCCGGAGGGGCGCCGCCTCACGGCACTCCGTGGGACAGGCCCGCTCCGGGGGCTGGGCCGGGCCCTACTTCTCGGTGACGCCCGCCGAGTCGAAGGTGGCGACCTCGTGCATCGCGCGGGCCGCACTCTGGACCAGCGGGAGGGCCAGCAGGGCGCCCGTGCCCTCGCCCAGGCGCAGGTCCAGGTCGACCAGCGGCCGCAGGCCCAGCTTGTTCAGGGCCGCCACGTGGCCCGGCTCGGCGCTGCGGTGGCCCGCGATGCAGGCGGACAGGGACTCGGGCGCGATGGCGCGGGCCACCAGGGCGGCGGCGCCGGCGCTGACGCCGTCCAGGAGCACCGGTGTGCGCAGGGACGCGCCGCCCAGCAGGAGACCGACGATGGCCGCGTGCTCCAGGCCGCCGATCGCCGCGAGGACGCCGATCGGGTCCGCCGGATCCGGCTGGTGGAGTTCGAGGGCACGGCGGACGACGTCGACCTTGCGGGCGTGGGTCTCGTCGTTGATGCCCGTTCCGCGGCCGGTGACCTCGGACGGGTCGACGCCCGTGAAGACCGAGATGAGGGCGGCGGAGACGGTGGTGTTCGCGATGCCCATCTCGCCCGTCAGGAGCGCCTTGTTCCCGGCCGCGACCAGGTCGCGGGCCGTCTCGATGCCCACCTCGATGGCGGCGACGGCCTCCTCGCGGGTCATCGCGGGGCCGGTGGAGAGGTCTGCCGTGCCGGGGCGGACCTTGCGCGGCAGCAGGCCGGGGGTGGCCGGGAGGTCCCCGGCGACACCGACGTCGACCACGCAGACCTCGGCGCCGACCTGGTTGGCGAAGGCGTTGCAGACCGCTCCGCCGCCCAGGAAGTTGGCGACCATCTGGGTGGTGACCTCCTGCGGCCAGGGGGTCACGCCCTGGGCGTGGACGCCATGGTCCCCGGCGAAGATCGCGACCGCCGCCGGCTCCGGGATCGGCGGCGGGCAGACCCGGGACAGACCCGCGAGCTGAGCGGAGATGATCTCCAGCATGCCGAGGGCCCCGGCGGGCTTGGTCATGCGCTTCTGCCGCTCCCATGCCTCGCCGAGCGCCTTGGCGTCGAGCGGGCGGATGCTGGCGACCGTCTCGGAGAGGAGGTCGTGCGGCTCCTCTCCGGGCAGGGCGCGGCGGCCGTAGGTCTCCTCGTGCACCACCCAGGAGAGCGGGCGCCGCTGCGACCAGCCGGCCTGGGCCAGCTCGGGCTCCTCCGGGAACTCGTCGACGTAGCCGACGCACAGGTACGCGACGACCTCCAGGTGCTCCGGCAGGCCGAGCTCGCGCACCATCTCGCGCTCGTCGAAGAAGCTGACCCAGCCGACGCCGAGGCCCTCGGCGCGCGCGGCGAGCCAGAGGTTCTCGACGGCGAGGGCCGAGGAGTACGGGGCCATCTGCGGCTGGGTGTGCCGGCCGAGGGTGTGGCGGCCGCCACGGGTGGGGTCGGCGGTGACGACGATGTTCACCGGGGTGTCGAGGATGGCCTCGATCTTGAGTTCCTTGAACTGCTTCGCCCGGCCCTTGGGCAGCGACTTCGCATATGCCTCGCGCTGGCGCTGGGCGAGCTCGTGCATCGTCCGGCGGGTCTCGGCCGAGCGGATGACGACGAAATCCCAGGGCTGGGAGTGGCCGACGCTGGGCGCGGTGTGGGCCGCCTCCAGGACGCGGAGCAGCACCTCGTGCGGGATCGGGTCGGTCCGGAAGCCCTTGCGGATGTCACGGCGCTCGCGCATGACGCGCAGGACGGCCTCGCGCTCGGCGTGGTCGTAGCCGGGGGCCGGGTCACCGGCGACGGGCTCGGCCGTGACGGGCGTCCCGGGCAGGGCGCCGGGTTCCGACTCTGCGGCGACGGCCTCGGCCGGCGCGGACACGACGGGCTCGGACACGACTGGCACGACGGGCTCGGCGGGCTCCGTAGCGGCGACGGCCTCGGCCACCGGCTCCGCGGCCACCGGCTCGGGAGCCATGGGAGCCACGGCCTCGGCCGGCACCGGCGGGACCGGCTCGACGACGACGGCCTCGACGGACGCAACCGGCTCGGCCTCCGCCGGAACGGCGACCGGCTCGGGCACAACCTGCTCGGCGGGCTCCGCGGCGGCGACCGCCTCGGCCACGACCTGCTCGGGCATGACCTGCTCGGCGGGCTCCGCGGCGGCGACGGCCTCGACCGACGGCTCCGCGGCCACCGGCTCGGGAGCCACGGGAGCCACGGGAGCCACGGCCTCGGCCGGCACCGGCGGGACCGGCTCGACGACGACGGCCTCGACGGACGCAACCGGCTCGGCCTCCGCCGGAACGGCGACCGGCTCGGGCACGACCTCCTCGGGAGCGGTTGCAGGAGCCGCCGCGGCCACGGGCGCGGGAGGCTCCGCCGGCACGGCGATCGCCTCGGCCGGACCGTCCTCGGGCTGCGCCGGCTGAGCCGCCGGCTGTGCCGCCACGGCCGTCGGCTCCGGCTCGGGCTCCACGGTGGTCGGTACGGGCGCGGGGGCCTCGGCCGGCTCGGGGGCCCGGGCGGCCTCGGCCTGCGCCGGCGCGGGGACCGGCTCCGCCGTCCACGGCGCCCCGGCCTGCGGCGGGACCTCGCCGAGCTGCGGGGCCGGCTCCTGGGCGGCCTCCGCACGCGGGACGTCCAGGTACTCGGGCCCGACGGTCGGGGGGCCGGCCTGGTGGAGCGGGGTGGCGGGCACGGCGGCGGCGACCGCGGAGGCGAGCGGGGCGGGCTGGGCGGGCGCGGTGGCCGGGCCGCGGTCCGCGAGGGAGCGTACGACTCCGCCGGTCGCGTCGGGCACCGGCGGGCCCATGTGCAGCGGGCGCCGGACGGAGGCCGCGGAGGCCTCCGGAGCCGCGGGCGGCGGGACGACGAGCCCGCCGAGGTCGAGCGCACCGGAATCCCGGCCGCCCGTCTCGTGGGCGCCGGCGCTGTAGGAGCCGTCGGGGAAGCCCGGCTGGGGGAACTCGGTGTACGCGACCGGTTCCGGGTACGCCGCCGGGGCACCGGGGTAGGCGGGCACGGAGCCGTAGGACGCGTCGGTGTACATCGGCGGCTCGCCGAGCTGGGGATCCACCGGGAAGGCCGGGGCCTGCGGGACGACCTGCGGGTCGCTCCAGGAGCCCTGGCCGCTCGGCATGAGCAGCAGTTCCTCGTCTTCCGGCTCGGCCGGGTTGTCCATGAGGTCCTGGAAGGCGTACCCGGGCATCGGTGCCGGGATCTGGACCGGCGCGGGGATGCCCTGCTGATCCACCATGCCCGTGTTGTCCGGGAGACCCTCGCCCGGGACCTGGCCGGTGTCAGTCATGCTTACCCCTCGCCCATCGGTGTTGCCTCTTCGATCACCCGGTCGCCCACGAGGCCTCCGAGCGGAGCTGCCGTGCGGTGTCGCGGGTGCGACGAGTCCGTCCCACGCGCACCTGCACGACAACCAGTAAGCATTGTCGCGCCCGTTCGCGATCGTGGCGGCCATAACCACCACGGTCCTCTGTGGACTGCGCCACGTCGCGTGTCCGAGCCATGGCGCGATGCCCGAAACGTCGGCGCGGTACGACGATCGGCCAGCCTACCCCGGCCCCCGTCTCAGCGGGTCACGGGGCGCTGAGCTGCCAGGAGGAACACCACGGAACGGTCCTGTTCGACCCACGTGCGGGGGTCCAGGCCAACGGCCTGGAGGAGGGCGCACTCGACCTCGTAACCGTGTTCGGCGAGGGTCCGGCCGATGGCCTCCGCGTCGTCGCGGGTGGAGGCGTGGCTGACGATCCGTTCGGGGCGCCGGTCGGCGACGGCCGCGACGACCTCGGCGCCTCCGCCGCCGACCCGGACGACGTCGGGTTCGGGCAGGTTCTCCAGGACGTGCGGTGCCCGCCCGGCAACGAACTGCAGTTGCACTCCGCGGTTGCGGGCCGCGGCGGTCACCCGCTCGCGGGCTGCGGGGTCGGCGTCGACGGCGATGACGGCGGCGCCGAGGGCGGCGGCGTCCACGGCCACACCGCCTGATCCGGTGCCGATGTCCCAGACCAGGTCGCCGGTGCGCGGGCCGAGCCGGGCGAGTTGCGCCGCGTGCAGCAGGGCCGACTCCCCCTCCCCCGCGCCAGCCTGTGGGCGGGCCCAGCCGCGTTCGCCGGAGTGGGCGGGGCCTTGGCCGAGGAGCCACGCCGGGTCACCGGCCGATGCCTGTACCGCGCCGCCGATGACGATGACGACGTTGGGGTCGCGCCAGCTGTGGTCGGCGGCCTTGTCGGAGGTCAGGACGCTCACCTGCTCGCGGTCCGTGCCGAGTTCCTCGCAGATGACGAAGGTGCGGTGGACTCCGTCGAGGAGCAGGGCGAGTTCGGCGGGCCCGGCACCGGGCGAGGTGAGGACGGCCACCTTGGGGTGGGCGCGACAGACGTTGACGGCCCGCCGCAGGGTGCGGGGGTGGGCGACAACGACCTGGGCGTCGTCCCAGGGCATGCCGGCGCGGGCGAAGGCGGCCGCGACGGAGGAGACGGCGGGGACGACCTCGACCTCCAGGCCGTGCTCCGGGGCGCGCAGGGTGCGTACGACGCCGAAGAAGCCCGGGTCACCGTCGGCGAGGACCACCGCGGTGCCGCGGTGGCCTGCGATGCGGCGGGCGGCCAGGCCCAGGCTGCCGAGGCGGATGCGCTCGGCGGTGGGCGGGACTTCGGGGAGCGCGAGGTGGTGGGCGGCTCCGGCCACGAGGGTTGCGGCGGACAGCGCGGACCGGGCGGCCGAGGTCAGGGGGGATCCGTCCCAGCCGATCACCGTGACCCGGTCGGCCATCGTCGTCTGTCTCCTGGTGTGGGGGGAGGGGCGGGCACGGTGAGACTACCCGGTCACCGGTTCACTTCCGGTCGGCGCCGACCGGCCGGCCGATCGCGTCGGACCGCTGTCCGGGGACCGTGTGGCCCGGGTGTGCGCCGTGGCCGCCGTAGGTGTCGTAGCTCTCGTACCCGTCGTACCCGTCGAAGTCGTCGTCCTCGTCGAGGTCCTCGGGCAGGAGGCTCCACACGATGAGGTCGGTGCGGGTGTCGACCCAGCCGCCGTCTGCCGTCTGCGTGCGCACGGTCCAGGCGTTGCGCAGGACCCCCTCGCTGATGCAGCCGATCTTCTGGGCGACCTGCTGGGAGGCGGTGTTGTCGGCGGCGGTGCGCAGTTCGAGGCGCTCGAACCCCTGCTCGCGGAACAGCCATCGTGCGACGGCCAGGACCGACTCGCTGGCGTAGCCCTCGCCGCGGGCCCAGGGCGCGGTGATGTACCCCACCTCGGTGGCGCGGGTGCGCCAGTTGGTGTTGCGGAGGTGGACGATGCCCACGAGGCGCTGGGTGAGGAACTCGGTGACGGCGAAGACGATGCCGCGGCCCTCGGCGCGTTCGGTGTGGGAGTCGCGGGTGGCCCACGCGTGCGCGTCGGCCTGGGTGTAGGGGTGCGGCGCGGAGGTCCAGGCGGTGGTGTTCTCGTCGTTCATCATCTCGGCGAGCGCGGTGACGTCCTCCTCCTCGAACGGGCGCAGCACCAGCCGTTCCGTGCTGATGGTGACGTCCGGGAAGGTGGTAGTCATGCGCAGCTCCATGCCTGAGAACGTGGTGCGACCGTGGTGCGATGCGACCGTGGTGTGGGGCCGTTGGTCGGTGCCGGACCTGATCCACGGTCGTAGGCCACAGCATGCAGCATCGAACGGGGTATGTGCAGGGCCGGGTTGCCCGGGAGCGGGCAGGACTCGGCTCCGGCAGCGGGCAGGACTCGGCCCCGCGCGCCGACAGGGGCGTGCGGGGCCGAGATGCATGACCGTCCGGGCCCGACCGGGTCGGTCGGCGGGGTCAGGAGGCGGGGGTGCCGAAGGCCGGGACGACCGAGCCCTGGTACTTCTCCTCGATGAACTTCTTGACGTCGTCGGAGTTCAGGAGCTTGGCGAGCTTCTGGATCCGTGGGTCGCCCTGGTTGCCGTCCTTGACCGCGAGGAAGTTGGCGTACGGGTTGCCCTCGGCCTTCTCCAGGACGAGTGCGTCCTTGGCGGGCGCCAGGTCGGCCTCGAGGGCGTAGTTGCCGTTGATGACCGCGGCATCGACGTCGCCCAGGGCGCGCGGGACCGTGGCGGCCTCCAGCTCCTTGAACTCCAGGCCCTTCATGTCGGTGATGTCGGACAGCTTGGCGCTGGTGCCGACCCCCTCCTTGAGGGTGATCAGGTTGTTCGCGGCCAGCAGCTGGAGCGCGCGCCCTTCGTTGGTGGTGTCGTTGGGCACGGCGATGGTCTGGCCGGCCTTGATGTCGGAGAGCGCCTTGACCTTCTTGGAGTAGAGGCCGAGGGGTTCCAGGTGCACGTTCACGACGGGGACGACGTGGGTGCCGTTCTTCTTGTTGAAGTCGTCGAGGTACGGCTTGTGCTGGAAGTAGTTGCCGTCGACCTGGCCCTGCTCGGTGGCGGTGTTGGGCAGGACGTAGTCGGTGAACTCCTTGACCTCCAGCGTGAGGCCTTCCTTCGCCGCGAGCTTGTCCTTGACGAAGTTGAGGATGTCCGCGTGGGGGCTGGGGGAGGCCGCGATGACAAGCGGCTTGCTCTCGTCCGCCGTGCCGCCGTCGGCCTTGGCGGAGGACGGGTCCGAGGAGCTGCCGCAGGCGGTGAGGCCGAGGGTCAGCGCGGTGGCGGTGGCGGCGAGGGCGGTGAGCTTGGTGTTCTTACGCACGAAGAGTGCCTTTCTTGCTGAACAAGTACCGAGGACTTGCTGGTGGTGGCCCAAGCACGACAAGTGCGGGCTCTGTGGGGAAATCAGTGGGGGTCGCGGCCCGTGGTGTGGCGGTCAGGCCGTCCGGCCGCGGCGGGCCAGGAGGCGGACGGCGCCGTCGCCGATCAGCTGGACCACGGTGACGAGGGCGACGAGGACCACGACCGTGGCGACCATGAAGCCGGTCTCGAAGCGTTGGAAGCCATACGTGATGGCCTTGGAGCCGAGTCCTTCACCGCCGACGGCGCCCGCCATGGCGGAGTAGCCGACGAGGGTGATGACGGTGGTGGTGACGCCGGCGACCAGGGAGGGCAGGGCCTGCGGCAGGAGCACCTTGCCGACCAGGGTGGGGATGCCGCCGCCCATGGACTCGACGGCTTCGACGAGGCCGTGGTCCACCTCGCGGACGGAGGTCTCGACGAGCCGGGCGAAGAAGGGGATCGCACCGACGGCGAGCGGGACGATCATGGCGGTGGGGCCGATGAAGGTGCCGACGACGGCGGTGGTGACCGGGATCAGGAAGATCAGCAGGATGATGAACGGCAGCGAGCGGCCGATGTTCACGATCACGCCGAGGACCTTGTTGAGCGGCTGGTTCTGCAGCAGGCCGCCCTTGTCGGTCAGGACGAGCAGGATGCCGATGGGTAGTCCGCCGACCACGGTGACCAGGGTGGACCACAGGACCATGTAGAGGGTGTCGTAGGTGCCCTGGGTGAGCAGGGGCTGCATCTCGGACCAGGTCACTGGGCACCGTCCTTGACCAGTTCGGCCAGTTCGTTGTCGATGTCGATGTCGTCGACGACGTCGACCTGGAGGCCCTGCTCGCGCAGGAAGCCGACGGGCACGACGTTGTCCTCGTAGCGGCCGGGCAGTTCGATGCGCATGCGGCCGATCAGCCGGCCGGCGACGGTGTCCATCGCGGCGCCGAGGATCGAGATGTCGATGTTGTACGTACGCGAGAGCTGCGAGATGACCGGCTGGGCGGCGGCCTCGCCGTGGAAGGTGACGTCCACGACCGTGCGGTCGGGGCCGGTGGCCGCGCCGGTGACCGGGAAGAGCTCGTCGGCGAGCTCGGAGCCGGGGGTGGCGAGCAGCTCGGCGACCGTGCCGGACTCGACGATGCGGCCCTTCTTCATCAGCGCGGCCGAGTCGCAGACGGTCTTGACGACGTCCATCTCGTGCGTGATGAGCAGTACGGTGAGGCCGAGCTGCTGGTTGAGGTCGCGCAGCAGCTTCAGGATGGAGCGGGTGGTCTCGGGATCAAGGGCGCTGGTGGCCTCGTCGGAGAGCAGCACCTTGGGGTCGCCGGCCAGGGCGCGGGCGATGCCGACGCGCTGCTTCTGGCCGCCGGAGAGCTGGGCGGGGTAGGCCTTGGCCTTATCGCCGAGGCCGACCAGGTCGAGGAGTTCGAGGGCCTTGCGGGAGCGCTCGCGGCCGGAGACGCCGAGGATCTCCAGGGGCAGCTCGATGTTGGCCTGGACGGTGCGCGAGGACAGCAGGTTGAAGTGCTGGAAGACCATGCCGATGCGGCTGCGGGCCTCGCGGAGTTCCTTGCCGGCCCGTCGGCCGCGGCCGGCGAGCGCCGTGAGGTCGACCCCGTCGACGTGCACGGTGCCGGTGGTGGGGCGCTCCAGCAGGTTCACGCAGCGGATCAGGGAGGACTTGCCCGCGCCGCTCTGGCCGATGACTCCGTATACCTCGCCCTCGCGGACGTGGAGGTCGACGCCGTCCAGGGCGGTGACCTCGCGGCCACGGGACTGGTAGACCTTCGTGAGGCCCGATGTGGTGATCACAGGAATTCCGTCGCTGTCGAGTGCACGGCGCAGCGGGCTGCCGGGCACGGGGCAAACATCTGGGGACGCGATACGGGACGAACCGTCAGAAATCGATGGCGTCGACGTGTGCGCGGGGCATGAGCAGGCCGGGTGGTCCATCCGGTGGGGACGCACTGGCGCTGCCGGTCTCGCTTCGGGGCGCGAGGCTCAGGAAGGGGCCCTCAGAAGGCGCGCATTCGACACATACAGCGAGCACCGGGCGTCATGGTCGCCTCGGTCGCAAGGGTGCGGCTGCTCGTCGTGGTCATGGGCTCAGTAAAGCAGACCTGACCCCTCACCGATCAAAACTGTCCGGATACCGGACATTTTTCGGCCGCATACCGGACACCATCGGCCGAACGCAGCCACCCGCCCCACCCGGCCGATCATGCCGCCGACCTGCGCCGACACGGCGTCCCGGGCCGACCCCCCGACCACCTGCCGGGGTCGGGCGGCGGGCACCTCTGTGGTCAAGACCACGGTCCGGCCGACGACGCGGGGGACGGCGCCCGGGAGCGGCGGCCACGTGGGGACCGCCGCGGGAGAAGGGGCGCGCGCCCGGGGCTCTCCGGCCCGTAATACCCTCGCTGCATGCTCGACGCCCTGACGGTCGCCATCGGCGTGGCCGCACTCGCCCTCGCCGCCTGGTGCGGTTTCGCCGCGCTGCGGGACCAGCCGACCAAGGACTGGCACTTCATCGGCATGGCCGTCGTGACCGTACTGGTCCTGGCCCAGCTGGTGATCGGCCTGGTCCAGCTGGGCCGGGGCGAGAGGCCCGACGAGGGCTCGGTGATCTTCGTGGCCTACCTGCTCGGCGCCTTCGCCGCGGTACCGGCCGCCGGGCTGCTCTCCCTGACCGAGCGGACCAAGTGGGGATCGGTGACGGTGGCCGCGGGCGCGGTCGTCCTCGCCGTCCTCCAAGTACGGCTCTACGACATCTGGGGAACCACCGGTGCCTGACGCTGACACGACGACCGCCGCCCCCGCCGGGCGCAAGCGGCTGGTCTCCGGACCCGGGCTGCTGCTGGTGTGGCTCTACGGGGTGATGGTGGTGGGCGCGGTCTCCCGGTCGGCCTTCCAGATCTCCACCGAGTTCGACCGGGCGCCGCTGGCCTACTCGCTGTCCGCGGTAGCGGCGCTGGCGTACGCCTTCATCACCTACTCGCTCGTGCGCGGCGGCGAGACGGCGCGCCGGGCTGCACTGGCCTGCTGCGCCGCGGAGTTGGCGGGCGTACTGGCCGTGGGCACCTGGACCCTGGTGCGCCCGGAGTCCTTCCCCGACACCACCGTCTGGTCGCAGTTCGGCATGGGCTATCTGTTCATCCCGGTGATCCTGCCGATCACCGGGATGCTGTGGCTGCGCAGGCGCTGACGCCGGGTCAGGCGCTGACCGCGAAGTCGGTGGGGGCCTTGGCGTCCTTCTCCAGGATCACCAACTGCACGCCGTCGGACGCCGTGCGCCCGCCGACCTTCACATAGCCGGCCTTGCGGTAGAGGCGCAGGTTGGACTCGCTCTTGTGACCGGTGTGCAGGCGGAAGCGGGTCGCGGTGCCGGGGCTCGCGAGGGCCTCCTCCACAGCGCGCAGCAGGCGCGCGCCGAGCCCGTGGCCCTGCAGGCGCGGGTGGACGCAGAGTTTGGCGATCTTCGCGGTGCCCTCCTCGTCCACACTGCCGCGCACGGTGCCGACGACCTCGTCGCCGAGCCGGGCCACGAGGACGGTGTCCTTCGCGAGCTCCCCCTTCAGGGAGTCCAGGGACTGGGTGAGCGGCTGGATGAGGTAGTTGCCGTACAGCTCTGCCTCGCGCTGGAAAGCCAGGTACTGCAGTTTGAAGATCTGCTCGGCGTCCTCGGCGACCGCCGCCGAAATGGTCACGCTCATGCCCATGTGCGCATGCCTCCAGCTCACCTGGTAGCCCGTTGGTCTACCGCTCCCTTCCCCGAAGGCCAGGAGCCGCAACCTCTGCCGCGAGCATTCTGCGCAGACATCCCAGGCAACGGGAACGCACGGGCCCTAAACTTCCTTGTGAGATACCCAACTCTCCTGCGATTTCACGGTATGTGAGGTCCCTGGGCGAAAGAAGTGCCCTCATCAGCTCAGGACAGCGTCCGGGCAACCGGGCGACGGCCGACCGCAGGACGCGGTTCTCCTCGCCGTGCAGCAGGGCGTCTTCGGGTGCGCTCCCACTGGCGGCACGGGGCTGCGGACCGTCGTCCGCGGAGTGGCTGCGGTGGCCGTAGGGGATCTCGCGGCTGGCCCGTCGGCGGGCCAGCCTGGCCTCCGCCCGTACCGCCCGGCGCAGCCAGCGGGCCGGTTCGGCGGGGTCTTCGGGATCGGGCGCGCGGCGGCCGCTCTCCAGCAGCCTGACCCAGACGGCTTGTTCGAGGTCGGCCGCGTCCACTCCGGCGGCCGGGGCCTCGGCCGCAGCCTCCGCGGAGAGCAGCGGGCCCAGCCCGGTCACGAGGTCGGGGTCCTTCAGCAGGTCCATGCCGAGCGGGACGAGCGGGACCTGCCCGGCGGTTTCCCTGCCGGGCGAGGCCCACTCGTTCGGGAAGCGGCGCTCAGCCGTTGACGGGGCGCCGGCCCGGCCGGAAGGCCTCGGCAGCGAGCAGCCCGGTGTCCGGGTTGTCGGTGAAAATGCCGTCGATGCCCTGCTCGAAGTAGGTGCGGAAGACCCCGAGGGCATCGCCGTAGGCGGCCGGATCCGTACCCCTGCGGTACTCGGCCGGCAGGAAGCTGTTCTCGTTGCGCGCGGTGTAGGGGTGCAGCAGCAGCCCCCGGGCGTGGGCGTCCCTGACCAGGGTGGTCGGAGCGCCGAGGCGGCCGGCCGCGTCGCGCGGGAGGATCAGGTCCATGGTGGGGCCGATGCCCTGGGCGAACCCGGCGATCCACCGGAGGCCCTCGGGCTTGACCAGGTCGGCGACCGTGCGCGGGTCCCCCGCCCGTTCGAAGTCCCAGGGGCGGGTACCCGCACCGGAGAGCAGTACCACGCGGGGTGCGGAGACCAGCCGGGACAGCCGCTGGATGCTGGAGGGCTCGAAGGACTGGAGGAAGACGGCGGCGTTCCGGCCGTCGCGCCCGTACCGACGCAGCAGTCGGGCGAGGGGCTCCTCCAGGCCGAGGCCCAGGCCACGGAAATAGCTGGGGTGCTTGGTCTCGACGTGCAGCCAGACCGGCTCGCCGCGCCGCCGGCCCTCGCGGTCGGCCCAGCGGAGCACCTCTTCGAAGGTGGGGACGGCCCACTGGCCGTCGTAGAGCGTGTTGCGCTGGCGGAGGGCGGGGATGCGCTCCTTGGCGCGCAGGGTCTTCAGCTCGGCGAGGGTGAAGTCCTCGGTGAACCACCCGGTGACCGAAACCCCGTCGACGGACTTGGTGGTGCGCCGGGAGGCGAACTCGGGGTGGTCTGCGACGTCGGTGGTCCCGCCGATCTCGTTCTCGTGGCGGCACACCAGGTGGCCGTCGCGGGTCGGGACCAGGTCCTGCTCCACGATGTCCGCCCCGAGGTCGAGGGCCAGCTGGTAGGAGCCGAGCGTGTGCTCGGGCCGGTAGCCGCTGGCGCCGCGGTGGCCGATGACCGCCGGGTACGGCAGGCCCCGGTAGCCCTTGGCGCCGTGCCCGCCGCCCACGGCGGACGCGGAGGCCGGTCCCGCCGCGAGAGGGGTGATCCCCGCCCCCGCCGCCAGGACCGCCGCCCCCAGGACCGTGCGCCGCGCTGCCCCACCCTGTGTCATGAGTGCCACTCCTCGTCATGAAAGGGGCCGGCGGTCCCGGGACCTGTGGCGTCACGGCATCCCGCGGCCCGCGATCGGCGTGCCGATGGTAGACAGAGGGGGTGGCCGCAGGGGGTGCCTCGGAGGCACATCCGGGGAACATGGCGAAAACACGCGTCAACAATGCGTATCCGACACGTGAACCCGATGTGCGCTCGGAGCTGACCCGCGAGTATCGTCCTCACCTGCCCCCACCGCCGAGCGGTGGGGGCGCGAGCCTCTTTTCGATGCCGGAGGGCCCACGTTGTTCCGTACGAAGCTCATCAAAGCCACTGTCGGACCGGTCATGCGCACGATGTTCCGCACCCGCGTGGAGGGCGTCGAGAACATCCCCGGCTCCGGACCGGTGATTCTGGCGGGCAACCACCTCACCTTCATCGACTCCATGATCCTGCCCCTGGTGTGCGACCGCACGGTCCACTTCATCGGCAAGGACGAGTACGTGACCGGCAAGGGCGTCAAGGGCCGGCTCATGGCGTGGTTCTTCACCGGCGCCGGGATGATCCCCGTCGACCGGGACGGCGCCAACGGCGGCGTGGCGGCCCTGATGACCGGCCGCAGGATCCTCGAAGAGGGCAAGATCTTCGGCATCTACCCCGAGGGCACCCGCTCCCCCGACGGCCGGCTCTACCGGGGCCGCACCGGCATCGCCCGCCTCACCCTGATGACCGGCGCCCCCGTGGTGCCGTTCGCGATGATCGGCACGGACAAGCTGCAGCCCGGCGGCGCCGGCATGCCGCGCCCGGGCCGGGTGACCGTCCGCTTCGGCAAGCCGATGGAGTTCTCCCGCTACGAGGGCATGGACCGCGACCGGTACGTGCTGCGTGCGGTGACGGACTCGGTGATGGCCGAGGTCATGCGGCTCTCCGGCCAGGAGTACGTCGACATGTACGCCACCAAGGCGAAGGCCGCCTGACGCTCGCGGCCTCCGCGGCCCCCGCGGCCTCCGCCGCTCTCCAGGTCCTCCGCGGCCCTCACTGCCGCCTCAGTGACCGGCTGACGCCCGCCGCCGTCGTGGTGGCGAGGATCCAGCCGGTCACGATCAGCACGTACGACAGCCACTGGTACCAGCCGCTCGGCGCGAAGGCCTCTTCCTGACCGAAGCCGATGATCGGCATCATCAGGTCGATGGTGTAGAAGACGGCGTTGAAGTCCGGCGCCTCGCCCTGCTTGAGCGGGCGCGGGGGCTCCAGCGCGAACGCGATCGCCCCGGTGAGCAGCAGCGCCGTCAGCCAGCCGGCCGCGCGCAGCGGCCGGAAGCCGTAGCCCACGGTCGCGTCCTGCAGGAGTCCCCACAGGCGCGTGTGCCGGGGCAGCGTGCGGCGGTGCCGGCGCAGTTTGGCGAGCATGACCGTGCGGGCCGCCTCCTCGTCACCCGCGGTGCGGTAGGCCGCGGCCAGCTGTTCGTACGGGTACGGGAGGTAGCCGGCCTCGCCGGTCTCCAGCGCGGCCAGCCGCTCCTCGGCGGGCAGGTGCGGGCCCAGCGTGCGGTACGTCAGACCGTCCAGGCGCAGCGGGTCGCGCCAGGTGCCGGGCCGCATGTTCAGCAGGTCGAACTGGGATCGCCTGAGGTTCACGCTGCCCCGTACGTCTTCGCAGGACGGCAGCCACACCTCGCCGACGGTGCAGCTGGAGGCGCGCAGGGCGATGCCGCCCTGGTTCTCCAGAACGGCGCGGGCGAGGTTGAGGCGGCCGGGTATCCGCGAGCCGGTGAGGTTGACGCGGCCCTGCGTCCGGGCCCGCGCGGCGTGCAGGTTGGTGCCGACCGAGAGGGTTTCGGCGTGCAGGGCGATGCCACCGGGGGCGAGCAGGCGCGCGTCGTCGAGGCTGACCTGGCCGCCGACGACGGCTCCGTTGAGGCGGAGCTGTCCGTGGACGGTCAGGTCGTTGGCGATGATGTCGGTGCCGATCTCCGCGTGGTTGAGCTGGAGCGGGGGTTCGTCCGCCTCCTCGCCCGCCGTGGGGCCGACGACCGCGCCCTGGAGAAAGAGGCCGCCGGATATCTTGGCGCCCTGGAGCCGCACGGGGCCGCTGATCCGGCAGCAGGAGAGCCGCAGGACGACGTCGACGCGCAGGGTGGCCGCGGTGAGGCCGGGCAGGGTGGAGTAGCCGAGGACCAGGGCCTTCAGCTGGGCGCCGTACAGGAGCGGTTTGCGTTCGAACCAGCAGTCGCGCATCCGGATCGGGTGGTCGATCACCGCGTAGCGCAGGTCGAGCTTGCCGACGATCCTCGCGCCCTTGATCTTGAGCCCGGCGACCCGGCCGTCGACGGCGGGGGCGGCACCGAGCAGGAGGGCGCGCAGCACCTCGGCACGCAGCGTGCGACCGGGTCCCCAGCCGGCCCCGTCGACGGAGCTGTCCTCGGGGTGCTCCCGGAAGTCGATGCCGTCACCGCGCGGGAAGGCCTCCCATACGCGGCGCTCGGCCGGGGTCAGATCGTCGATCTCCATCGCCGGGATGGTGTCCCGGGGTTCCATGGGCTGTCAACCAGGGCCGGGACACCCTCTCTTGACGCGGCGTCGGGTCAGTGCTCGACGCTCTCCTGGAGCCGCTGGCCCCTGAGCAGGAACCAGGCGGCCACGGCGGTGGCCAGCAGGACGGCCGCGCCGGCTCCGGAGGCCAGCCTCAGGCCGTCGACAAAGGCGTCCTGGGCGGCTCCGACCATATGGGCGGCGGTCTGCGGGTCCAGTGCCCCGGCAGCCTCGACGGCCCCGCCGAGGGACTCGTGCGCGGCGTCGGCGACGGGTCCGCTGACGGAGGCCGGGGCGGTGAAGCCCTGGTAGACGCCGGTGACGATGGAGCCGAGCAGGGCGATACCGAGGGCGGCACCCAGCTCGTACGCCGTTTCGGAGACGGCGGAGGCCGATCCGGCCTGCTCCTTGGGCACGCTGGAGAGGATCACGTCGGCGGTGACGGTGAAGGAGAAGCCGGCGCCGAGGCCGACGACGAGCAGGGCCGCGCCGAGCAGCGGGTATCCGCTCTCCTTGTGAATCATGGTCAGGACGGCCAGTGCGGCGCCGATGGCGGCGAGGCCGCCGGTCACCACGGAGCGCACCGAGTACCTGCGGGCGTACCGGCCCGCGACCAGCCCGGTGACCACCGCGCCGATGGCGGCGGGCAGTTCGGCCAGGCCTGCCTCGAGCGGGCCGCGGTCCTGGACGAGCTGGAGGAACTGGGAGAGGAAGAAGACCAGTCCGGACAGGCCGAAGACGGTGAGCAGGTCGGCGAGGACGGCGCCGGAGAAGCCGCGGTGCCGGAAGAGCCGCATGTCGAGGAGCGGGGACGGCAGGGTGAACTGGCGGCGGACGAAAGTGTAGAGGGCGCCGGCGCCGAGGATCGCGGCGACCGCGACCTCCCAGGTCATGCCGTGCGTGGCGGCTTCCTTGACGGCGTAGACCACGCCGATGACGCCGACGAGGGACAGGCCGACGCTGAGCAGGTCCCAGGGGCCGGCGACCGGGTTCCGGGACTCGGGAAGCAGCTTGATTCCGACGAGGACCAGGGCGATCATCACGGGGAGGTTGATGAGGAAGACCGAGCCCCACCAGAAGTGCTGGAGGAGGGCTCCGCCGACGACCGGGCCGATGGCCGCGCCGGCCGAGGCGGTGGCGCCCCAGATGCCGATGGCGAGACTGCGCTCCCGCGGGTCGGTGAAGATGTTGCGGATCAGCGCGAGGGTGGACGGCATCAGGGTGGCACCGGCCACGCCGAGCAGGGCGCGGGCGACGATCATCATCTCGGGACTGGTGGCGTAGGCGTTCAGGACCGAGACGGCGCCGAAGGCGGTGGCGCCGGCGAGGAGCAGCTTCTTGCGGCCTATGCGGTCCCCGAGGGAGCCCATGGACACCAGGAGTCCGGCGATGACGAAGGAGTAGATGTCGCCGATCCACAGCAGCTGGGTGCCGGAGGGCTTGAGGTCTTCGCTGAGTGAGGGCGTGGCCAGGCCGAGGACCGTGGCGTCGACCGCGACGAGCAGCACGGCCAGGACGAGCACGGAGAGCGCGAGCCAGCGTCCGCGGCTCCTTTCCTCCACCCCCGTCCGACGCGCCAGCTGTTCGGTACGACTCATTTCTCCACACTCCGTCGGGCGCCACCGAGCAGCAGCTCGGTGATCATGTACTGGAAGTCCTTCGCGGCGACCCGGCCGTCCATGACGGCCCAGGCGCAGCTGCCGATGAGGCCGTAGAGGGCCTCGGTGAGCCAGGCGGGGCTCAGGTCGATGCGGATGTCGCCCTCTTCCTGGCCGCGCCGGAACAGGGCGGTGACCCGGGCGTCGAGCCGGGCCCAGCCCTCGTTGACCTCGTCGCCCTCGAACAGCTGATTCTCGGTGACGAGGAAGGCCAGCAGCTCGGCGTTGGGCTCGGCCTCGGCGACGAGGCGCCGGAGCGCCTCCACCGCGGTGCCCTCGTCGAGGCGGGCATTGTCGAACGCCACTTCGAACTCCCGGATGCCGAGATCTTCGAGGGCGCGTACGAGGGCGTCACGTCCGGCGAAGTGCCGGTGGAGGGTGGCGCGCCCGATTCCGGCGGCGCGGGCGACCTCGTCCATCGTGGCGGTCGATTTGCGGGAGAGCAGGGCGGCCGCATCGCGGAGCACCTGGTCACGATCCATGGCCATGAGACAAGTGTACCCCAATTGAGACGCCAACGTCTCACTCAGAGAAAAATGGAATGCCTGCGGGCATCCGGAACGGAATCCTGCCGCGATGAAGCCACTGCTGCTGATCGACGTGGACGGCCCCCTGAACCCCTACGCGGCCCGGGCCCAGCGCCGCCCCGCGGGGTACTCCACCCACCGGATGCGGCCGACGGGCTGGTCCGAGAAGGAACGCGCGAAGCCGCTGCGGGTCTGGCTGAACCACGGCCACGGCCCGGAGCTGATCGCGCTCGCGAAGGCGTACGAGCTGGTCTGGGCGACCACCTGGAAGGACGAGGCCAACGACTGGATAGGCCCTCTTCTGGGCCTGCCCCGGCTTCCGTTCGTCGACTGGCCGGTGATGCACGGCCGGGCGCCGGCCGGCACCTTCTGGAAGACCCAATACATCCTGGAGTATGCGGGCGAGCGGCCTTTCGCCTGGATCGACGACGACATCACGGCGATGGACCGCGAGTGGGTCGACCGCCACCACCCGGCGCGGACCCTGCTGATGCGCATCGACGAGCAGATCGGCCTGGCGCGGGAGGACTTCGACGCCCTGGCGAACTGGGCCGCGTGACGCGGAACACCGGGCGGCCGATGCGGACCGGGTCGGTGGCGGACGCGCCGGAGGGGCGGCGGGAGCACCGGGCTCCCGCCGCC
>NZ_JBHYMC010000027.1:0-87520 GCF_042742535.1 Streptomyces sp. NPDC058880 | reverse complement strand
GGGTGCCGCCCTCGGCCCCTGTGCGGCAGGGTCCGTGGCGATCGACGCGTCAGGCGTGGTCGACGCCGCCCAGGTGGTGCACCCGGACCATGTTGGTGGTGCCCGGTACGCCGGGGGGCGAGCCGGCGGTGATGATCATGGTGTCGCCCTCGTTGTAGCGGCCCAGCTTGAGCAGCTCGCCGTCGACCAGGTCGACCATCGCATCGGTGGTGTCCACGTGCGGGACGATGTACGACTCGACGCCCCAGCTCAGCGTGAGCTGGTTGCGGGTGTTGACGTCCGTGGTGAAGGCCAGGATCTGCTGGGTGGCGCGGTAGCGCGACAGGCGCCGGGCGGTGTCCCCGGACTGGGTGAAGGCGATGAGTGCCTGGCCGTCCAGGAAGTCGGCGATCTCGCACGCCGCGCGGGCCACGGATCCGCCCTGGGTGCGCGGCTTCTTGCCCGGGACCAGCGGCTGGAGGCCCTTGGAGAGGAGCTCCTCCTCGGCCGCCGCGACGATCTTCGACATCGTCTTGACGGTCTCGATCGGGTAGGCGCCCACGGAGGACTCGGCCGACAGCATGACCGCGTCCGCGCCGTCGAGGATGGCGTTGGCGACGTCGGACGCCTCCGCGCGCGTCGGGCGGGAGTTGGTGATCATCGACTCCATCATCTGGGTCGCGACGATCACCGGCTTGGCGTTGCGGCGGCACATCTCGATGAGCCGCTTCTGGACCATCGGGACCTTTTCGAGCGGGTACTCGACGGCGAGGTCGCCGCGGGCCACCATGACCGCGTCGAAGGCGGCGACCACGGCCTCCATGTTCTCGACGGCCTGCGGCTTCTCCACCTTGGCGATGACGGGGACCCGGCGGCCCTCCTCGTCCATCACCCGGTGGACGTCCTTGACGTCGTTGGCGTCGCGGACGAAGGACAGGGCGACCATGTCGCAGCCCATCCGCAGGGCGAAGCGGAGGTCGTCGACGTCCTTCTCCGACAGGGCGGGGACGTTCACGGCGGCACCCGGCAGGTTGATGCCCTTGTGGTCCGAGATGACACCGCCCTCGATGACGATGGTCCTGACCCGGGGGCCGTCGACCTCCGTCACCCGGAGCTCGACGTTGCCGTCGTTGATCAGGACCTGGTCGCCCTTGGCGACGTCGCCCGGGAGGCCCTTGTAGGTGGTGCCGCAGATGGACTTGTCACCCGGGACGTCCTCGGTGGTGATGACGAACTCGTCACCGCGCACCAGCTCGACGGGCCCCTCGGCGAAGGTCTCCAGGCGGATCTTCGGACCCTGGAGGTCGGCGAGGACGCCGACGGCGCGCCCGGTGTCCTCGGAGACCTGCCGGACGCGGTCGTACCGCTCCTGGTGTTCTGCCTGGGACCCGTGGCTGAAGTTGAATCGGGCCACGTTCATACCTGCCTCGATGAGCGCTTTCAGCTGCTCATACGAGTCGACGGCGGGGCCCAGCGTGCAGACGATTTTGGAACGGCGCATGACTGGATCCTATCGGTTTGTTTCGTAGCGGAATATTCCGACTGGTGGAAAGTCCAAGTGACTACTGGGTAACCAGCGCGTACGCCTGGGTGGCGATCTCCAGTTCCTCATCCGTCGGGACCACCGCAACGGCTACTCGGGCATCGTCCGCCGAAACCAGCCGCGGTTGCGGGGAACGCGCCGCGTTGGCCTCCGGATCCAGTACCAGGCCCAGCGCGGCCAGACCGTCCAGCGCCGCCTCGCGGACCTGGTGGGCGTTCTCGCCGACCCCGGCCGTGAACGCCACCGCGTCCACCCGCCCGAGGACCGCCGCGTAGGCCCCGATGTACTTCTTCAGCCGGTGGACGTACGCGGCGAAGGCCAGGCGCGCCGTCTCGTCGCCCTCGCCCGCCCGCCGCAGCACCTCGCGCATGTCGTTGTCGCCGCACAGGCCCAGCAGACCGCTCTTCTTGTTCAGGAGCGAATCGATCTCATCCACCGAGAGGCCGCCGACCCGGGCCAGGTGGAGGACCACCGCAGGGTCGAGATCGCCCGAGCGGGTGCCCATGACCAGCCCCTCCAGCGGGGTCATGCCCATGGAGGTCTCCACGCAGGCACCGCCGCGCACGGCCGAGGCCGAGGCGCCGTTGCCCAGGTGCAGCACGATCACGTTCACGTCCTCGACCGGCCTGCCCAACAGGGCGGCCGTCGCCCGTGAGACGTAGGCGTGGGAGGTGCCGTGGAAGCCGTACCGCCGGATGGAGTACGCGTCGGCGGTCGCCGCGTCGATGGCGTACCGGGCCGCGTACTCCGGCATCGTGGAGTGGAAGGCGGTGTCGAAGACGGCGACCTGGGGGAGGTCCGCCCGCAGCGAGCGGGCCACCTCGATGCCCGTCACGTTCGCCGGGTTGTGCAGCGGGGCCAGAGGGATCAGCTTCCGGATCTCCGCCAGCACCTCGTCGTCGATCACGGTCGGCCGGGTGAACCGCGTCCCGCCGTGCACCACCCGGTGCCCGACCGCGGCCAGCTCGGGGGAGTCCAGGCCGAGGCCGTCGGCGGCGAGCTCGGCGGCGACGGCCTTCAGCGCGGCCTCGTGGTCCGCGATCGCGCCGACCCGCTCGCGCCTGCCGCCGGCCGCGGCGGGACCCGTGAGCGGCTCGTGCACCAGCCGGGAGGTCCCCTCTCCGATCCGCTCCACCAGGCCGGCGGCCAGACGCGACCGGTCCGCCATGTCGAGGAGCTGGTACTTGACCGAGGAGGAGCCGGAGTTGAGGACGAGTACGCGCGAAGCGGTCACGGTGGGGGTCTTTCCTTGTCGCGGGCGGTGACGGAGAAGGGCGGTGCGGAGGCGGAGGGGCGGGACGGGACGGGCCGAGCGGGGCGGCAGAGGCGGGAGGCGGGCCGCTCAGGCGCCGGCGACGGGCCCCGGTGCGCCCTGCGCCTGGATCGCCGTGATGGCCACGGTGGTGACGATGTCCTGGACGAGGGCGCCGCGCGAGAGGTCGTTCACGGGCTTGCGCAGACCCTGGAGCACCGGGCCGACCGCGACCGCGCCCGCCGAACGCTGCACGGCCTTGTACGTGTTGTTGCCCGTGTTCAGGTCGGGGAAGATCAGCACCGTCGCGCGGCCGGCCACCTCGGACCCGGGCAGCTTCGTCGCGGCGACGGAGGGTTCCACCGCCGCGTCGTACTGGATCGGACCCTCGACGGCCAGATCGGGCCGCCGCTCGCGGACGATCTCGGTGGCCTTGCGGACTTTGTCGACGTCCGCGCCCGAGCCGGAGGTGCCGGTCGAGTACGAGAGCATCGCGATCCGCGGCTCGACCCCGAAGGCGGCGGCGGTGGCGGCCGACTGGACGGCGATGTCGGCGAGTTGCTCGGCGTTCGGGTCCGGGTTGACCGCGCAGTCGCCGTACACGAGGACCCGGTCGGCCAGGCACATGAAGAAGACGGAGGAGACGATGGACGCCTCCGGTTTGGTCTTGATGATCTCGAACGCCGGGCGGATGGTCGCAGCGGTGGAGTGCACCGAGCCGGAGACCATGCCGTCGGCCAGGCCCCGCTCGACCATCAGGGTGCCGAAGTAGTTGACGTCGGTGACCACGTCGCCGGCCAGCTCGACGGTCATGCCCTTGTGCGCGCGGACCGAGGCGTAGTACTCGGCGAACCCCTCCCGCAGCGGCGACGTCGCCGGGTCGATGAGCTGCGCGCCCGAGACGTCGATGCCGAGGTCGCCGGCCTTCTTGAGGATCGCCTGCTCGTCGCCCAGCAGGGTCAGGTCGCACACGCTCCGGCGCAGCACCACGTCCGCGGCCCGCAGCACCCGCTCCTCGGTGCCCTCGGGCAGGACGACACGGCGGCGGCCGGAGCGGGCCCGCTCCAGCAACTCGTGCTCGAACATCATTGGCGTGACGCGCTCCGAACGGGTCACCGAGAGCAGGCCGCGCAGCTCGCCGGTGTCCACGTGGCGCTCGAAGAGGCCGAGCGCGGTCTCCAGCTTGCGCGGGGTCGCGGAGTTCAACCGGCTCTGCAGCGAGAAGAGTTCGGTGGCGGTCGGGAAGCTGTTGCCGGCCACGGACACCACGGGCGTGCCCGGTGCCAGCTTCGATGCCAGCGCCAGGATGTCCTTGCTCGGCCGCTCGTTCAGGGTGAGCAGCACGCCGGCGATCGGCGGGGTGCCCGAGGTGTGCGCGGCGAGTGCGCCGATCACGAGGTCCGAACGGTCGCCGGGGGTCACGACCAGGCAGCCGGGGGTCAGGGCGTTCAGGAAGTTCGGCAGCATCGCGCCGCCGAAGACGAAGTCCAGGGCGTCGCGGGCCAGGCCCGCGTCGTCGCCGAGGAGTACCTCGCCGCCGAGCGCCCGGGTGATCTGGGCGACGGTCGGGGCGGACAGCGACTTGTCGTCCGGCAGTACGTAGCAGGGCACGGGGAGGCGGGCCGCCAGCCGCTCGGCTATCAGGTCGCGGTCCTCCGCGGCCACCCGGTTGACGACCATCGCGACGACATGGCACCCCAGGCTCTCGTACGCGCGGTGGGCGTTGCGGGCCTCGGCGCGCACGTCCTCGGCGGGGCGGTTGGTGCCGCCCACGACGGGGACGACGACCGCGCCGAGTTCGTTGGCGAGGCGGGCGTTGAGCGCCAGTTCGTCGGGGAGGTTGGTCTCCGCGTAGTCGGTGCCCAGGACGAGCACGACCTCGTAGTCGCGGGCCAGCCGGTGGTAGCGGTCGACCAGCTGCGAGACGAGCTCGTCGGTGCCCTTCTCCGCCAGGATCGCCGACGCCTCGCGGTACTCCATCCCGTAGGCCGCCGAGGCGTCCTGGTCGATCCGGTAGCGGGCCTTGAGCAGGTCGAAGAGGCGGTCGGGCGCATCGTGGAGAAGTGGCCTGTACACGCCCACCCGGCCGGTCTGCCGGGTCAGGAGCTCCATGATCCCGAGTTCGACGACCTGCCGGCCGTCCCCCCGCTCGATGCCGGTCACGTACACGCTGCGCGTCACGCGTGCTCCCCGTCTCTCTTCGTGTGGTCGGTCGACCCGGTTTGGATGCCTTTCCCTCTTGACAATACCTCTGTCAATAGATAGAGCGCCCGCCGGAACGTCGGCCCGGTCCGGCGGGTCCAAAGGCCCTCCGGACCGGGTGGTGCGGAGCGCGCCGCACTCCGCCAGCATGGAACAATCGGACAGGCGGCATCAATACGCCCTTCTTATGTACGGGAGCAGGAGACACAGCACGATGCGTATCGGAGTTCTCACCGCAGGCGGAGACTGCCCGGGCCTCAACGCTGTCATCCGGTCGGTCGTACACCGCGCCGTGGTCGGGCACGGGGACGAGGTCATCGGTTTCGAGGACGGCTTCAAGGGCCTCCTCGACGGCCACTTCCGCCCCCTCGACATCAATGCCGTCAGCGGCATCCTCGCCCGCGGCGGCACGATCCTCGGCTCGGCGCGCATGGAGCGGGCCCGTCTCCACGAGGCAGCCGAGAACGCGCAGGAGCTGGCCACCCGCTACGGCATCGACGCGCTCATCCCGATCGGCGGTGAGGGCACCCTGACCGCGGCCCGGATGCTGTCCGATGCCGGGATGCCGGTCGTCGGCGTGCCCAAGACCATCGACAACGACATCTCCTCCACCGACCGCACCTTCGGCTTCGACACCGCCGTCATGGTCGCCACCGAGGCCATCGACCGCCTCAAGACCACGGCCGAGTCCCACCAGCGCGTGATGGTGGTCGAGGTCATGGGCCGTCACGCGGGCTGGATCGCCCTGGAGTCCGGGATGGCCGGCGGCGCCCACGGGATCTGCCTGCCGGAGCGCCCCTTCGAGGTGGACGCCTTGGTCAAGATGGTCGAGGAACGCTTCGCCCGAGGGAAGAAGTTCGCCGTCGTCTGCGTCGCCGAGGGCGCGCACCCGGCCGAGGGCTCCATGCCGTACGAGAAGGGCGCGATCGACGCCTACGGCCACGAGCGCTTCGCCGGCATCGGCAACCGCCTCGCCATCGAACTGGAGCACCGCCTGGGCAAGGAGGCCCGCCCGGTCATCCTCGGCCACGTCCAGCGCGGCGGCACCCCCACTGCCTATGACCGCGTCCTCGCGACCCGCTTCGGCTGGCACGCCGTGGAGGCGGTCCACCGCGGCGAGTACGGCAACATGACCGCCCTGCGCGGCACCGACATCGTCATGGCCCCGCTCGCCCACGCGGTCACCGAGCTGAAGACCGTCCCCGAGGACCGCATGTACGAGGCCGAATCGGTCTTCTGACGCTCCCTCCCGGCCAGGCCCCGGCCGCCGCCGGCGTCTCGACCGCCGTGGCCTTCGCACCACTGCTCCGGGCGCTCCGGGCGGTGCGCGGGCGCTCCGGGCGTGCTACCCCGCGCCGCCCGCGAGCTGCCAGAAGCGGTCCACGATCCCGGTGAGGAACTCACGGCCCGCATCCCCGCTCGCGGCCTCGCCCTGACCGCCGCCCCAGCTGAGCGTTGCCACCATCCGCGACTGGTAGTCCCCGTGCAACTGCTCCAGCACCCGCTCCAGGTGGTGCTTGGGGATCGGCAGCAGTTTGCCGAGCGGCTTCACGTAGGCCTGCCAGCGCGTGGTGACCGCGCTGCGCAGCAGTCCGGCGAGCTCCTCCTGCTTGCCGGTCGCCGTCACGAACTGGGCCAGGGTGAGACCGAGCACGGTGGCGAGAGCGGCGGACTGCCGCTCGTTGCCCTTCCAGCGTCCGGTGTCCTCCATCTTCTGGTAGGAGCCCGTCTCCAGGCCGATCCGCCGGGCCAGTTCGTCCGCCGCCAGCCCCCGCGCGATCCGGTGCTCCCGCAGGGTGACCGGCTCGGCCAGCAGCTCGCCGGGCGAACACCACAGGACGCCCGCGAGCGCCGTGAGCTCGGCGGACGACGGTGATATCTCGCCGCGCTCCCACGCCATCACCGTCTCTGGGGCGACCACGAGTCCGTACTGGGCGCGCAGGCCGTAGGCGACATGTCCGGGAGCCATGCCCAGGGCCGCACGCAGACGCCGCGCGGCGGGGGCATTGAAGGGTGGGCTGGAGTGCACACCGCACACCGTAGAAGTGGCCGGGCTGCGCCGCCTACAGACCAAACAAACAAGCCAATACCTCGTAGGAACGTCCTATGGAGGAGGGGTCTTTTGGCGAGTTTTCCGGCGACTGTCCGGTAATCGGTGCATCTTCGGAATTCGAAGATCCATTACTGCGTACGGTTCCAGCCAACTCCCCGCGACGCAATACCCCTCACACGGCCTCCACGGAATGTGAACCGGAACCGCCCCTCGTACGTGGTTCCTGTGGGGCCCTCGCATACGGGGGTGGCGAGGGCCCCGCCCCGAGCACGTCCTGCTCGCCCCCGGCGACGGTGGAGCCGTGCGCCGGCCGGCCGGCGCACGGTCCGTCCTCCGCCCCCTGCCGGAAGCAGAGGACGGGTTCGGCTACGGCCTGAGCCAGATCGTCGCCAGCGGCGGCAGCGTCATCCGCAGGCTGGCCGGGCGGCCCTGCGCCGGCACCGGCTCGGGCCGCAGCGGCTGTGCGTGGTGCACCCCGCTGCCGCCGTACCCCTCCCGGTCGGTGTTGAGGACCTCGTGCCACACCGGTACCTCCTCCGGCACCCCGATCCGGTAGCCGTGCCGGACCACGGGCGAGAAGTTGGACACCGCCAGCAGCTGCGAGCCGTCCCGGGCGTACCGCAGGAAGGCGAAGACGTTGTCCTCCGCCGCGTCCGCCTCCACCCAGGCGAAGCCCTCCGGCACGGTGTCGCGCTCCCACAGCGCCGGCGTGGCCGCATACGCCCGATTCAGGTCCCGCACCAGATCGCGCACGCCCCGGTGGTCGCCGGCCGCCGGGTAGGAGGAGTCCAGCAGCCACCAGTCGGGCCCGTGGGTCTCCGACCACTCCGCCCCCTGGGCGAACTCCTGTCCCATGAAGAGCAGTTGCTTGCCCGGGTGGGCCCACATGAAGCCCAGGTACGCCCGATGCGCGGCCCGCTGCTGCCACCAGTCGCCCCCCGGCATCTTCGACACCAGCGAGCGCTTGCCGTGCACCACCTCGTCGTGCGAGATCGGCAGTACGTAGTTCTCGCTGAAGGCGTAGATCATCCCGAAGGTCATGTCGTGGTGGTGGTACTTGCGGTGCACCGACTCCTTCGACATGTAGCGCAGGGTGTCGTGCATCCAGCCCATGTTCCACTTCAGGCCGAAGCCCAGCCCGCCGCCGTCCGTCGGCCGGGTCACGCCGTCCCAGGCGGTGGACTCCTCCGCGATGGTCACCACCCCCGGGCAGCGCCGGTACACCGTGGCGTTCATCTCCTGGAGGAAGGCCACCGCGTCGAGGTTCTCCCGGCCGCCGTGCTCATTGGGCGTCCATTCGCCCTCGCCGCGCGAGTAGTCCAGGTAGAGCATCGAGGCCACCGCGTCCACGCGCAGCCCGTCCACGTGGAACTCCTCGCACCAGTAGACGGCGTTGGCGACGAGGAAGTTGCGTACCTCCTTGCGCCCGTAGTCGAACTCCAGTGTTCCCCAGTCCGGGTGCGCGGCCCGCCGGGGGTCGTGGTGCTCGTACAGCGGCCGCCCGTCGAACTCCGCGAGCGCCCAGTCGTCCCTCGGGAAGTGCGCCGGCACCCAGTCGATGATCACACCGATCCCCGCCCGGTGCAGCGAGTCCACCAGGAAGCGGAAGTCGTCCGGGGTACCCATCCGCGAGGTCGGCGCGTAGAAGCCGGTGACCTGGTACCCCCACGAGCCGCCGAACGGGTGCTCGGCGACCGGCATCATCTCCACGTGCGTGAAGCCCAGCTCCTTGACGTACTCCGGGAGCTGCTCGGCGAGCTGCCGGTAGGAGAGACCGGGCCGCCAGGACGCCAGGTGCAGCTCGTACACCGAGAAGGGGGCCTGGTGCGGGGCGCGGGCGCCGCGCCGCGCCATCCACTCCGCGTCCTGCCACGCGTACTGTGAGGCAGTGACCACCGAGGCGTTCGCCGGGGGGACCTCCGCGGAGCGGGCCATCGGGTCGGCGCGCAGCGTGTGGCTGCCATCGGGGCGGGTGATGTCGAACTTGTAGAGCGTCCCGGCGCCCACCCCGGGCAGGAAGAGCTCCCAGACGCCGCTGGATCCGAGCGAGCGCATCGGATGGGCGACGGAGTCCCAGTAGCAGAAGTCCCCCGTGACCCGGACCCCCTGCGCGTTCGGCGCCCACACCGTGAACCGGGTCCCGGCCACGCCCTGGTGCTCCATGGGCTGGGCGCCCAGCGCCGTCCACAGCCGCTCGTGGCGGCCCTCGCCGATCAGGTGCAGGTCCAGTTCGCCCAGGGTGGGCAGGAACCGGTAGGGGTCGTGGACCTCGATCTCGTCGCCGGCGTACGCCACCAGCAACCGGTAGTCCGGCACCGCGGTCAGGGGCAGCAGCCCGGAGAACAGTCCGTCGCCGTCGTCCTGCAGCTCGGCCCGCAGCCCCTTGGCGATGACCGTGACCGCCTTGGCGTGCGGGCGCAGCACCCGGAAGGCCACCCCGCCGCGCTGGGTGTGCGCGCCCAGCACCGCGTGCGGGTCGTGATGGCGGCCCTCCAGCAGGCGGGCCCGCTCCTCGGCGGCGAGCGGCGGGGCCGGGCGGACCCCGCGTGGAGGTGCCGAGCGGCGGGCCCGGGGAGTGCGTGGCTTCTTGGCCGCGGCCGCGGCGGGTACGGATTCGTCGCGGACGGTCGGTGACGGCTGTCGTGCGGCGCTCACGCGAGCGGCCTCCTCGGGGGCTTCGGGTGGGGGTGCGGATGGGGGGAGAGGGCGGGCGGGACCGGCGGCACGCGGTGGGCGGGCCGCGAGGGTTCCGAGAGCCGCCGGATCGCGGCCATCGGTACGTGCAGCCAGTCGGGGCGGTGCCGGGACTCGTACCGGGCCTCGTACACCGCCTTGTCGGTCTCGTAGGCGCGCAGCAGAACGGGATCCTCGCGCGGGTCCCGGCCGGTGGTGCGGGCATAGCCCTCGCAGAACGCCGCCCGGCAGTCGTCCGCCCAGGCCGGGGCGAACGGCCGGTGCGAGCGGGCGGCGTAGTCGAAGGAGCGCAGTATCCCCGCGATGTCGCGCACCGCCGGTTCGGGACGGCGCCGGTCGGCCAGCGGCCGGGCCGGCTCCCCCTCGAAGTCGATCAACGACCAGCGGCCGTCGAGGGTGCGCAGGGTCTGGCCCAGATGGAGGTCGCCGTGGATCCGCTGGGCGGCCACCCCCGTCCCGCGGGAGGCGGCCAGCGCGTCGAAGGCGCCCCGCAGCCCGGCCTCGTACGGCCGCAGCGCCGGCACCTCCCGGGCGGTGGCGGCCAGCCGCGCGGTCATCCCCGCGGCGAGCCGTGCGGTCTGCTCCGGGCCGAGCGCGACGGTGGGCAGGGCGGTGGCGAGCGCGCTGTGCACCTCGGCGGTGGCCCGGCCGAGCGCGTGGGCCTCGGCGGTGAAGTCCTCCCCGGCGCCGAGCCGGCGCAGCGCGAGCTGCCATCCGTCGTCCGAGCCGCGCAGGTACGGCTGGAGCACGCCCAGGGTCAGCGGCTCCCCGCCGGGCGGCTCGGCCTCGTACCAGGCGACGGGCGCCGGCACCCGGGCGCAGCCGGCGGCGGCCAGCGCCCTGGGCAGCTCCAGGTCCGGGTTGACGCCGGGGCCGACCCGGCGGAAGACCTTCAGGATGAACGAATCTCCGTAGATGAGGGAGGAGTTCGTCTGCTCCCCGGACAGCGGCCTGGGCGTGAGCCCGGCCGGGACCGGTGCGGCCGGGTCCCGGTCGAAGCGCAGCGGGCCGAGCGGGCCGGGCGAGCGCAGCCGCTCCAGCAGCATCGCCGCGAGCCGGGGGTCGCCCAACGCCTCGTAGACCGCCCGGCCCGCGTACGGGCCCTCCTCGGGGTGGCCGATCAGAGCGGGCGCGAGGGCGGGCGGCAGGGACGGGCGGACGCCCAGCAGCAGCTGGTAGCAGTCCCCGTCGACGTCGAGCAGTACGTGCAGCAGTCCCGGGGTGGACCCGGGGGGCAGCAGGTCGGCCGCCGAGACGGTCGTGAGTCTGCTGATGGCCCGACCCTTGCCCGCGAACCAGCGCTGCGCGGGCAGCCAGGCCCGCAGCATCGGTTCGAGCGGGGCGATCCCGGCGGCCCGGTCGGCCGTCAGCCGGCTCCGGGCGGATGCAGCCTCCGACATGGCGTCGCGTCCTTTCCCCGGGCCGTCACAGAATGCGCAGAGTGTCCCGGATGCGCGGCAGTTGCTTCTCCGGCATGTGCGAGTGTCGGGTCAGGATGATCCGTACAGGGGCGGGCGATTGACCCATTCGAGCCGCCCGCCCCCTGGTCGAGGCGTGGTCCGCCTGTGCCGTGCCGGCTATTCGGCGCGGCGGTCACCGCGCTGTTCGGCACGCAGCCGGAACCAGTAGAAGCCGTGTCCCGCCAGGGTCAGCAGGTAGGGCCACTCGCCGATCGGCGGGAAGCGCACGTCGCCCGTGAGCTCCACCGGGACCCGCCCGTTGAACGACTGCAGGTCCAGCTCGGTGGGCTGCGCGAAGCGCGAGAAGTTGTGCACGCACAGCACCAGGTCGTCCCCGTACTCGCGCAGGAACGCGAGCACCGCCGGGTTGGACGACTGCAGTTCGGTGTACGAGCCGAGGCCGAAGGCCGGGTTCGCCTTGCGGATCTCGATCAGCCTGCGGGTCCAGTGCAGCAGTGAGGAGGGCGACGCCATGGCCGCCTCGACATTGGTGACCTGGTACCCGTGGACCGGGTCCATGATGACCGGCAGGTTCAACCTGCCCGGATCGCACGAGGAGAAACCGGCGTTGCGGTCCGGGGTCCACTGCATGGGGGTCCGGACGCCGTCGCGGTCGCCCAGCCAGATGTTGTCGCCCATGCCGATCTCGTCGCCGTAGTAGAGCACCGGCGAGCCGGGCAGCGACAGCAGCAGGGCGGTGAACAGCTCCATCTGGTTGCGGTCGTTGTCCAGCAGCGGGGCGAGCCGGCGCCGGATGCCGATGTTGGCCCGCATCCGCGGGTCCTTGGCGTACTCGGCGTACATGTAGTCGCGCTCTTCGTCCGTGACCATTTCGAGTGTGAGCTCGTCGTGGTTGCGCAGGAAGATCCCCCACTGGCAGTTCTTCGGGATGGCCGGGGTCTTGGCCAGGATCTCGGAGACCGGGTAGCGGGACTCTCTTCGCACGGCCATGAAGATGCGCGGCATGACGGGGAAGTGGAACGCCATGTGGCACTCGTCCCCGCCCTTGGTGAAGTCCCCGAAGTAGTCGACGACGTCCTCGGGCCACTGGTTGGCCTCGGCGAGCAGCACCGTGTCCGGGTAGTGCGCGTCGATCTCGGCCCGGACCCTCTTGAGCAGCTGGTGGGTGCGCGGGAGGTTCTCGCAGTTGGTGCCCTCCTCGGCGTACAGGTAGGGCACGGCGTCGAGGCGGAAGCCGTCGATGCCCAGGTCCAGCCAGAAGCGGAGGGCGGAGATGATCTCCTCCTGGACCGCCGGGTTCTCGAAGTTCAGGTCCGGCTGGTGGGAGAAGAAGCGGTGCCAGTAGTACTGCTTGCGGACCGGGTCGTACGTCCAGTTCGAGGTCTCGGTGTCGACGAAGATGATCCGGGCGTCCTGGTACTGCTTGTCGTTGTCGGCCCACATGTAGTAGTCGCCGTAGGGGCCCTCCGGGTCCTTGCGCGACTGCTGGAACCACTCGTGCTGGTCGCTGGTGTGGTTCATGACGAAGTCGATGATCACTCGCATGCCGCGGGTGTGCGCGGCGTCGACGAACTCCACGAAGTCGGCGAGATCGCCGAACTCGGGCAGCACCGAGGTGTAGTCGGAGACGTCGTAGCCCCCGTCGCGCAGGGGCGAGGCGAAGAACGGCGGCAGCCACAGGCAGTCGACGCCGAGCCACTGGAGGTAGTCCAGTTTGGCGGTGAGGCCCCTGAGGTCCCCGACGCCGTCGCCGTTGCTGTCGTGGAAGGAGCGGACGAGGACCTCGTAGAAGACGGCCCGCTTGAACCAGTCGGGATCGCGGTCCTTGGCGGGGGTGTCCTCGAAGGTGTCGTGGACGGGATCGTTGATCATCATGTGGTGGGTGACCCTCCGGTGGGCGGGGACGGTCGCAGAGCGGTCAGTACGTGCGCGGGCGTGCGGCCCGGCTCTAGGCGCACGTAGTTCGCCCTGCCCCAGTGATAGGTCTCGCCGGTGAGCTCGTCGCGCACCGCGAGGGACCCGTGCCAGTCGAGGCCGAGTACCGGCATGTCCAACGACACCGTCGCCTCCTGGGTGTGGTGCGGATCGAGGTTGACGACCACCAGTACGGAATTGGCGCCCGCGTGCTTCGAATAGGCGATCACCTGTTCGTTGTCGGTCGAGTGGAAGTGGAGGTCGCGCAGCTGCTGCAGCGCGGGGTTGCGCCGGCGCAGCCGGTTCAGGGTGGTGATCAGCGGGGCGATGGTGCGGCCTTCACGGTCGGCGGCGGCCCAGTCGCGTGGCCGGAACTCGTACTTCTCGGAGTTCAGGTACTCCTCGCTGCCCTCGCGCAGCGGGGTGTTCTCGCAGAGCTCGTAGCCGGAGTAGATCCCCCAGGTGGGGGACAGGGTCGCGGCGAGGACGGCGCGCACCTCGAAGGCGGGACGGCCGCCCTTCTGCAGGTACGCGTGGAGGATGTCAGGCGTGTTGACGAAGAAGTTCGGCCGCATCACCGAGGCGGAGGGGCCGGCGGAGAGCTCTGTCAGGTACTCCGTCAGCTCGGCCTTGGTGTTGCGCCAGGTGAAGTAGGTGTACGACTGCTGGAAGCCGACGGCGGCGAGCGCGCGCATCATCGCGGGCCGGGTGAAGGCCTCCGCCAGGAAGATCACGTCCGGGTCGGACTTGTTGATGTCCGCGATCACCTTCTGCCAGAAGACGACCGGCTTGGTGTGCGGGTTGTCGACCCGGAAGATGCGCACGCCGTGGTCCATCCAGTGCCGCAGGATCCGGCAGGTCTCCTCGACGATGCCGGCCATGTCGGTGTCGAAGTGGACCGGATAGATGTCCTGGTACTTCTTCGGCGGGTTCTCGGCGTACGCGATCGTCCCGTCGGCGCGGTGGCGGAACCACTCCGGGTGCTTCTCCACCCAGGGGTGGTCGGGGGAGCACTGCAGCGCGAAGTCGAGCGCGATCTCCATGCCCAGTTCGCGGGCCCGCGCGACGAAGGCGTCGAAGTCCTCGATGGTGCCCAGCTCCGGGTGGACCGCCTCGTGGCCGCCCTCGGTGGAGCCGATGGCCCAGGGCACCCCGGGATCCCAACTTCCTGCAGAAAGAGTGTTGTTGGGGCCCTTGCGGTAGGTGCTGCCGATCGGGTGGACGGGCGGCAGGTAGACCACGTCGAAGCCCATCGCGGCGATCGCGGGCAGCCGCTCCGCGGCGGTCCTGAAGGTGCCGCTGACCGGAGCCTCGCCGGGCTCCAGCACCGCGCCCTCGGAGCGCGGGAACATCTCGTACCAGGAGCCGAAGAGGGCCCGCCTGCGCTCGACGAGGAGCGGCAGCGGCTTGGAGGCGGTGACCAGCTCCCGGTAGGGGCGCTTGGCGAGCGCGGCGCCCACGGCGGGGGCCAGCGCGGCCTCGTACCGCTCGGCTGCCGGGAGGTCCTCGTCCCGCATGATCCCGGCCGCGGCCAGGACGGCGTCGCGGCCGTCGCGCTTGGGGATCCGCGCCGCGGCCCGCTCGAAGAGCTCGGCGCCCTCCAGCAGCACCAGCCCGGTGTCGATGCCGGCGGGGATCTTGATCGCGGCGTGGGCCCGCCAGGTGCCCACCGGATCGCTCCACGCCTCGACGGTGTACGTCCACCTCCCCTCGACCTCGGCGGAGATCCGGGCCCCCCACCGATCGGTGCCGGGGGCGAGCTCGCGCAGCGGTACGGGGGGCCGCAGCCGCCCCCTCGGGTCACGCAGGACGATGTGGGCGGCTACGGCGTCGTGCCCTTCGCGGAACACGGTGGCGGAGACCTCGAAGACCTCGTCCACGACCGCCTTTGCGGGTCTGGCGCCGCAGTCGACGGCGGGGCGGACGTCCAGCACGGGAATGCGACCGATCATGATGGGATCACCTGGGGGCAGTTCGCAGGGCTCGGTGACAACAGGCCAGCCGGTGTCACGACTGGTAGTGCACGCTCTGTTCGCTCTGTTTCTAGCCGCTCAGTGGACGGCTGGGCTGCGGGCATGGCCGCTCCTGTCCGCGTTCACTCGGGTGGCGGGGAGAGGGCTTGTGGGCGGGTGCGCCGTGCGTGTACCGCGTGTACCCGGGGAGCCCTTCCCACTCCCGCCCCGCCCAATCCGCGCACTCGGTTAACTACTCGTACGTAGTGGCACGCGCAAGACCAAGGCTCCGCCCGACATCCGGCCGGGCTCCGTCAAGTCGGCCGGGACTAGGTGACGTAGGGGCCGGAACCACCGGTTACTCCTGCCTCCCGAGCCTCAGGGGAACCACCCGCGCGGGTGTACGGGAGACGGCCGCCGCCCCCCGTTGCGGGTGGGAGTGACGCCTTGTGGCACAAGGGTGTGGACATCTGGCCGAAACACCCCTCCGGAAGACTCCGCGGAGTCGAGGACCTGCCGGAGCCCGACGGCCGGGAGGCGGCGCGCCCGCACCCGCGGCGCGCGCCGCAGGCGCCATGGCCGGAACGCGGGGGCCTCGCTAGCCTTCCCGGGGTGATGCGCGGGTGCACAGCGTGGTGCGGCCGCTCCGATCCGTCATCCCCTGCGAAGGTGGAACGTGTGAAGGCTATCCGTCGATTCACCGTGCGCCCCGTCCTCCCCGAGTCCCTGCTGCCGCTCACCGATCTCGCGCGCAATCTGCGCTGGTCGTGGCATGCCGAGACCCGCGAACTCTTCCAATCCGTCGACCCCGAGGGCTGGCAGGCCGCCGGCGGAGATCCCGTCCGGCTGCTCGGCACCGTCTCCGCCGCCAGGCTCGCGGAACTGGCGGCGGACCGCCGGTTCCTGCGGCGCCTGGCCGTCGCCGCCGCCGACCTCGATGACTACGTGAACGGCGGGAGGTGGTACCAGAGCCATGAGAACGGCGCGGAACTGCCCGCCGCCATCGCCTATTTCTCCCCCGAGTTCGGGATCACCGCCGCCCTGCCCCAGTACTCCGGCGGCCTCGGCATCCTCGCCGGGGACCATCTGAAGGCGGCCAGCGACCTCGGAGCCCCGCTCATCGGCGTGGGACTTCTTTACCGGCACGGCTACTTCCGCCAGTCGCTCTCCCGCGACGGATGGCAGCAGGAGCACTATCCCGTCCTCGACCCCAACGAACTTCCGCTCGGCCTGCTCCGCCAGGACGACGGCACCCCCGCCCGCGTCTCGCTGACCCTGCCCGGCGGCCGCGCCCTGCACGCCCACATCTGGCAGGCGCGGGTCGGACGCGTACCGCTGCTGCTCCTGGACTCCGACGTCGAGGACAACGACGCCGCAGCCCGTGAGGTGACCGACCGGCTCTACGGGGGCGGCAGCGACCACCGACTGCTCCAGGAGATGCTGCTGGGCATCGGCGGGGTGCGCGCGGTACGCGCGTACTGCGCGATCACGGGCCATCCCGAGCCCGAGGTCTTCCACACCAACGAGGGCCACGCCGGCTTCCTCGGACTCGAGCGCATAAGGGAACTGGAGCGGGAGCAGGGCCTCGGCTTCGACGCCGCCGTCGAGGCGGTACGCGCCGGGACCGTGTTCACCACGCACACCCCCGTCCCGGCGGGGATCGACCGCTTCGAGCGAAGCCTGGTCGCCCGGCACTTCGGCGACGGCGGCGAGCTGGCCGGCGTACCGGTCGACCGCATCCTGGAACTGGGCGCCGAGTCCTTCCCCGGCGGCGACCCCGGCGTGTTCAACATGGCGGTGATGGGGCTGCGGCTGGCCCAGCGGGCCAACGGGGTGTCCACCCTGCACGGAGCGGTCAGCAGGGAGATGTTCGCCGGTCTGTGGCCCGGCTTCGACCCGACCGACGTGCCCATCACCTCCGTGACCAACGGGGTCCACGCCCCGACCTGGGTGGCTCCCGAGGTGGTCCGGCTGGGCGCCCGCCAGATCGGAGCGGGCCGCACCGAGGACGCCCTGTCGGTCGGTGGCTCACGGCGCTGGGACGCCGTCGCGGACATCCCCGACCAGGACGTGTGGGACCTGCGCCGGGTGCTGCGCGAGCAACTGGTGCAGGAGGTGCGGGACCGGCTGCGGGCCTCGTGGCTCCAGCGCGGGGCCGCCGCCGCCGAACTGGGCTGGGTCGACTCCGTCCTCGATCCGGACGTGCTGACCATCGGCTTCGCCCGGCGCGTGCCCTCCTACAAGCGGCTGACGCTGATGCTGCGCGACCCGGACCGGCTGCGCAGGCTGCTGCTGGACCCGGAGCGGCCGGTGCAGATCGTCGTGGCGGGCAAGGCGCACCCGGCCGACGACGGAGGCAAGCGGCTCGTGCAGGAGCTGGTGCGCTTCGCGGACGACCCGCGGGTGCGGCACCGCATCGTCTTCCTGCCCGACTACGGCATGGCGATGGCGCAGAAGCTCTACCCGGGCTGCGACGTCTGGCTGAACAATCCGCTGCGTCCGCTGGAGGCGTGCGGTACGAGCGGGATGAAGGCCGCGCTGAACGGCTGTCTCAACCTTTCCGTCCTGGACGGGTGGTGGGACGAGTGGTTCGAGCCGGACTTCGGCTGGGCCATCCCGACCGCCGACGGGCTCGGCGCGGACGAGGACCGCCGGGACCACCTGGAGGCGAGCGCCCTCTACGAGCTGATCGAGGGCCGGGTCGCGCCGCGGTTCTACGACCGGGCCGGGCGCACGGGGCTCCCGGTCCGGTGGATCGAGATGGTCCGCCGCACGCTCGTGTCGCTGGGGCCGAGGGTCCTCGCCGGACGCATGGTGCGCGAGTACGTGGAGCGGCTCTACCTGCCGGCCGCGCTCGCCCACCGCTGCCTGACCGCCGACGCGGCGCGGGACCTCGCCTGGTGGAAGGGCCGGGTCCGGGCGGCGTGGCCGCGGATCGCCGTCGAGCACGTGGAGGCGCTGGCCGCGGCTCCGGTGAACGGCACCGCCGAACTGGGCGCCACCCTCACGCTGCGGGTGCAGGTGTCGTTGGACACGCTCGCGCCCGAGGACGTGGAGGTGCAGGCGGTGGCGGGTCGGGTGGACCCGCAGGACGTGATCCGGGACGGGCGGACCTTCCCGCTCAAGCCGGCTGCCGGCCCCGACCTGGAGGGGCGGTGGGTCTACGAGGGCCCGCTCGCCCTCGACCGCACCGGGCCCTTCGGCTACACGGTCCGCATCCTGCCGACCCACCCGCTGCTGGCGACCCCGGCCGAACTGGGCCTGGTCGCGGCCCCGGCGGGCGCGGAGACCGGCGGCGGCGTACTGCTGCGGTAGCGCGGGCGTGAACGGGGAGGACGGGCGGGCGGCGGGCCGGTCCCGGGTCGGGGCGGCCGGACCTCGTCCGGCCGCTCCCCGGTGCCGCGCCCGTGCCCGGAGCCGGCCTTCGGGGGCCCGACGTGACAGGGCCGCCCGGGGAGGTCTTCTCCCGGGCGGCCCCGTGTCCCTCTGTTGGTTCAGCCGCGGCTCACGCTGCCCTCAAGGGGTCAGAAGGTGAGCTTCCAGCTGTTGATGTAGCCGGTGTCCAGCCAGGCGGCGTCCCTGACCCGGAGCTTCCAGGTGCCGTTCGCGACCTCGGAGGAGGCGTTCACGGTGAAGGTCTGGACGATGTTGTCCGCGCTGCCGCCGCTGCGGTTGCGCAGGTTGTAGACGCTGCCGTCGGGGGCGACCAGGTCGACGATCAGGTCACCGACGTAGGTGTGGACGATGTTCACGTCCACCTTGAGGTTGCTCGGGGCGTTGCCCGTGCGGGTCACCAGGATCGGGGACTCGACCGTGGCGTTGTCCGTGATCTGGTAGTCGTTCGTGTTCTCGAAGACGTTCTGCTGGCCGGTGCCCACGGTCCAGGTGAAGGACGCCGTGCCGGTCTTGCTCTGCGAGTCGGTCACGGTGACGGTCACGTTGGACGTGCCCGCGGTGGTGGCCGTACCGGAGATCAGGCCGGTGGACGAGTTGATCGACAGGCCGGCCGGCAGGCCGGTCGCCGCGTAGCTCAGCGCACCCGGGTTGGTGCTGGTGGCCTGGACCTGCAGGCTGACAGCGGTGTTGACCTGGGTGTTCTGGTTGGAGATCGGGGTCACCGAGACGCCGCTCACGATGCGCGGGCCGACGTTGATGGCGGCCCAGGCGTTCGCCGCGTTGTTGTAGGTGGTCGAGCCGGCGCCGTACAGGTCGGCCGCCGCCTGCAGGGTCGCCGTGCGGGCGGCCGCGTAGTTGGTGTTCGACTTGAACAGACCGGTGGTCAGCGCGCGGAACCAGATCTTCGAGGCGGCGTCGCGGCCGATCGCCGTGACGGGCAGGCCGTCGGAGGTCGGCGAGTCGTAGCTCACGCCGTTGACGACCTTGGCGCCGGAGCCCTCGGAGGCCAGGTAGTACCAGTGGTTGGCCGGGCCCGAGGAGTAGTGGACGTCGATCGAGCCGATGCCCGAGTACCAGGAGTCCTTGGACGAGCCGTCCTTGCTGGGCTTGTCCATGTAGCGCAGCGGGGTGCCGTTGCCGCGGATGTCGATCTTCTCGCCGACCAGGTAGTCGCCGACGTCCTGCGGGTTGTTGGCGTAGAACTCGACCGCCGCCGCGAAGATGTCGGAGGTGGCCTCGTTGAGGCCGCCGGGCTCACCGCTGTAGGTCATGTTGCCGGTGACCGAGGTCAGGCCGTGGGTCATCTCGTGCGCCGCCACGTCGGTGGAGGTGAGGGGCTTGTTGTTGCCCTCGCCGTCGCCGTACGTCATGCAGAAGCAGGAGTCGCTCCAGAAGGCGTTCACGTAGCTGTTGCCGTAGTGGACCCGGCTGTACGGTGCCACGCCGTCGTTGCGCAGGCCGTTGCGGCCGTGCACGTTCTTGTAGTAGTCCCACGTGACCGCCGCGCCGTAGTGCGCGTCGGCGGCGGCCGTCTCCAGGTTGGACGGCTGGCCGTTGCCCCAGACGTCGTCCGGACCGGAGAAGAGTGTGCCGGTGCCGGAGGAGCCGCGGTTGAGGTTGTAGGTCTTGTGGTTGCCGCGCGCGGCGTCGGTCAGGTTCCAGGTGCTGCCCGACTGCGTGGTGCCGAGGGTCACCTGGCCGCTGTACATCGTGTTGCCGGTGCCGGTCTCGATGGCCTGCCACTCGGT
Source organism: Streptomyces sp. NPDC058880 (assembly GCF_042742535.1). NCBI lineage: Bacteria > Bacillati > Actinomycetota > Actinomycetes > Kitasatosporales > Streptomycetaceae > Streptomyces > Streptomyces sp. NPDC058880. The sequence continues at coordinate 67,366 of NZ_JBHYMC010000027.1, read as the reverse complement.
GATCTTGGCGCCGGTCCTGGCGTCGGTCACCACGTGCAGCTCGTTGGGGGTGCCGTCGTGCTGGAGGCCGCCGACGACCGTCTCGAAGGCGAGCCTCGGGGCGCCTTCGGCCGCCCAGATCACCTTGCGGGCGCCCTTGGCGGGCTTGGCCTCCCTCGAACCCTCGGTGTTGGCGGCCGAGACCGCCTGCTTCTCGGCGGCGGCCGTGGTGACCGAGGCCTCGGTGGTCGCGACCTTGATCTCGTGGTTGGTCGCCCTGGTCACACTCTTGGTGACGCCGTCCTTGGCGTGGACCGTGAGGTCGCCGCCGAGTACGGGCAGGCCGTCGTAGGTCCGCTCGTACGTGGTGTGCGTCGTGCCGTCCGCATCCTGGACGACGTCGCGGACGACGAGCTTCTCGCCACCGCCGAGGCCGAGCGCCTTGGCGGCCTGCACGGTGGTCGAGTTCGCCTCGGCGAGGAGCGTCGCACGCTCCGATGCGCTGAGTACGCGGTTGGCCGCGCCCGGATTGGACTGAGCGGCCTTGGGTGCCGGTGACGCGGTGGCGTCGGCGGTGGCGGTTCCGGTCTGTATACCTACGGCGAGCAGGGCTGCCGCGGCAACGAGCGCGCCCGCCGCGGTGGCACGCCTCTGGGGGGTGGACCTCAACGCAGACTCCTTCTGCAAGGGGGGTTCCGGACGGCTGGGTGGGCCGCCGGGCAGAGCAGGTGCGGTGCGATGAACGCTCGAAGATTGCCACTTGGCGCGATGGATGTCAGGGCCGCGTCAAAAGGTTGGCCGGAAACGGTCCGTTGTTCGAAGATACGTATCCGGTATCCGAACCCTTCACCTTCGTGTGCAAGGTGCGGCGTTCGTGCGGTGTCCAAAATGCGGAAGACCAGCTACCGCTTGCTAACACTTGCGCAACAAGAGGCCGGGTTGACCGAAACGGCGTTTACCGTACGGGTGTTTGTCGTACTGTTTGCCGGTGCGGCAGATGTTCATCGCCAGGGGAAGCCATGGACACTTGCCACTGTCATAGACCACGTGCCAGGGGGGCCCATGAGGCATGTCCATTTTCCTGCGCAAAGAGTGGCCAGGGCGGCCCATGAGCCCCTGGTGCCCGTGCGGCGCCTCGGGGACAAGGCCCGTTGGTACCGTCCGGCCGCGATAGCCGCCGACTTCTTCGGCGCAGCCGTCCCGGTGGGGCTCGTCTTCGACGCGGCCCAGCAGGTACGGCCCGTCTACTGCGCCCTGGCCGCCGCCGTGGCGTGGACCGGGATACAGGCACTGCGCCGCCGGTACGCGACCCGGGCGCTCGGGGAGTCCCGCGGGGTGCTCCCCGTTCTCCACGACTGGCTGATTCTGATCGGCATCCTGGCCGTGGCGCGCGTGGTGACCGAGGAGGACACGCCCCGGCTGTCCGCCCTCGGGGCCCTGCTGCCCGCCCTGCTGATCACCGTCGCCTGCCACAAGCTGACCTACCGCCACCTCTCGGCCGCCCGCCGCGAGGCCCAGGCCGTGAGCCGCGTGCTGGTGATAGGAGAACCCGACGCGGCCGAGGACGTCATCGCGCACCTCGCCGCCCGCACCGACCACCCGTACGTCGTCGTCGGCGTCGTCCCGGTCGGCACCGGGCCGATCGCCAGCGGGGTCCCCGTGGTGGCACGGCTCGACGCCGACGCGCCCGAGGCGCCCGGTGTCGACTCCGAGGCCGTCCTCGGCGCGGTCCTCAGCCACCACGCCGACCTGGTGCTGGTGGCTCCCGGCGTGCGGATCACGGGGGAGCGGCTGCGCCGCGTCGCCTGGGCCCTGCACGACGCAGGCCTGGAGCTCGCCGTCTTCCCCGGCCTGGTGGAGGTCTCCGTTAAGCGGCTGGAGACCCTCTCCGCGGGCGGACTCGCCGTGCTGCGGGTCGCGCCGCCGGTCAGCCGCGGTGTGCAGACCCTGCTCAAATCGGTCCTGGACCGGGTGGGCGCCGCGGCCGGCCTGCTGCTGCTCTCGCCGTTCCTCCTCGGGATCGTCCTCGCGATCCGCTTCGGCTCGCGCGGTCCGGCCTTCTACCGCCAGCGACGCATCGGCCGCGACGGGGTCCCCTTCGTCATGTGGAAGTTCCGCACGATGGTGGTGGACGCCGACGCGCGCAAGGCCGAGCTGGCCGGGGCCAACGAGAACGACGGCCTGATGTTCAAGATGCGCCGCGATCCCCGGGTCACCCGGGTGGGCCGGCTCCTGCGCCGCACGTCCCTGGACGAGCTGCCGCAGCTCGTCAACGTGCTCGTCGGCGACATGTCGTTGGTCGGCCCGCGCCCGCCGCTGCCGGAGGAGGTGGCCCAGTACGACGAGGTCGAGCTGCGCCGGCTGACCGTGCGGCCCGGGATGACCGGACTGTGGCAGATCAGCGGCAGGTCCGACCTGTCCTGGGACGAGACGATCCAGCTGGACCTGCAGTACGTCGACAACTGGTCCTTCACCAGTGACGTCGACGTGATGGGCCGTACGCTCCGCGCCGTCGTCGACGGTCGCGGAGCCTACTGAGGGGCCGAGGCCGCCCGTGCGATCAGCTCTGCTCGCGCCACCACGTGTAGGTGGCGGCGATCCCGTCCCGGAGCGGGATGCCGGGCTTCCAGCCGAGCGAGGTCAGGCGGCCGACGTCCAGCAGCTTGCGCGGCGTCCCGTCCGGCTTGGAGGTGTCCCAGGCGAGCCGGCCCCGGAAGCCGGTCACCTCGGCGACCGTCTCCGCCAGCTCGCGGATGGTGAGGTCCTCACCGCAGCCGATGTTGACGGGCTCGTCGCCGTCATAGCGCTCCAGCAGGACGACGCAGGCCGCGGCCAGGTCGTCCACGTGCAGGAACTCCCGCCGCGGAGTACCGGAGCCCCACAGGGTGACCTCCTCGCGGCCTTCCGCGGCGGCTTCGTGGAAGCGTCGGACGAGGGCGGGCAGGACGTGCGAGGTCTCCAGGTCGAAGTTGTCGCCCGGCCCGTAGAGGTTCGTCGGCATGGCCGAGATGTACGAGGCCCCGTACTGCTTGCGGTACGACTGGACCTGCACGATGCCGGCGATCTTCGCGAGCGCGTAGGCCTCGTTGGTCGGCTCCAGCGGGCCGGTCAACAGGGCGTCCTCGCGGATCGGCTGCGGCGCCATCTTCGGGTAGATGCAGGACGATCCGAGGAACAGCAGCCGGCCCACGCCGGCGGCGTGGGCGCCGCCGATCACACTGAGCTGGATCTGCAGGTTCTCCTCGAGGAACTGCACCGGGTACGTGCTGTTGGCCATGATCCCGCCGACCTTGGCGGCGGCCAGCACGACAGCGTCCGGGCGGACGTCCTTCAGGTACGCCCCGGTGGCGGCGGCATCGCGCAGGTCGAGGTCGGCACGGCCGCGGGTGAGCACCTCGTGGCCGTCCGCGGTGAGCCGGCGGGCGACCGCGGACCCCACGAGGCCGCGGTGGCCCGCGACGAAGACGCGGGCGTTCGGGGGCAGGAGCGGCAGCGAACTTGTCATACCGCCGATGATGCCAGTCCGCTCCCGCCGGGGCCGCAGTGGTCCACGGCCCGGGACCGCGCCGCCGGTTTGGGCCCGGCCGGCGCGGCCGGCACCGGAACCGGGAGGGTGCCGGCCGGCGTCAGGACCACGAGACGGCGGATGCCCCGCAGGGGGCGCTCACCGACCGCCGTGTACGGTACGCATCCAGCCGCCCGGCCGCGGCCCGACCGCTCGGCGCGACGCCCCGCAGGGCCCGCTCCACACCCGCACCGAGGCGATGCCTCATCACGACACACAGCAACCACCAGCAAGGGGACCCCATGGGCAAGACCGCACTGATCACCGGAGTCACCGGACAGGACGGCTCGTACCTCGCCGAGCTCCTGCTCTCCAAGGGCTACACGGTGCACGGTCTCGTGCGGCGGTCCTCCAGCTTCAACACGGAGCGGGTCGACCACATCTACCAGGACCCGCAGACGGCCAACCGGTCCTTCGTCCTGCACCACGCGGACCTCTCCGACGGCGTCGCCCTGGTGAACCTGCTCCGCGACATACGCCCCGACGAGGTCTACAACCTCGGAGCGCAGTCCCACGTCCGCGTCTCCTTCGACGCCCCGCTCTACACGGGCGACGTGACCGGTCTGGGGGCGCTGCGCCTGCTGGAGGCCATCCGGGCCAGCGGTGTCGACACCCGGATCTACCAGGCCTCGTCCTCCGAGATGTTCGGGTCCACCCCGCCGCCGCAGAACGAGCGGACCCCGTTCCACCCGCGCAGCCCGTACGGCGCCGCGAAGGTCTTCGCGTACTGGACCACGGTGAACTACCGCGAGGCGTACGACATGTTCGCCGTCAACGGGATCCTCTTCAACCACGAGTCCCCGCGCCGCGGCGAGACCTTCGTGACCCGCAAGATCACCCGTGCGGTCGCCCGCATCAAGGCCGGCCTGCAGGACCACCTCTACCTCGGCAACCTCGACGCGGTCCGTGACTGGGGCTACGCCCCCGAGTACGTGGACGCCATGTGGCGGATGCTCCAGCAGGACGAGCCCACCGACTACGTCGTCGCCACCGGAGTGGCCGCGACGGTCCGCGAGTTCGTCGAGTCGTCCTTCTCGCACGCCGGTCTCGACTGGACCGAGCACGTGCGGTACGACGCCAAGTACGAGCGTCCCAGCGAGGTCGACGCCCTCATCGGCGACGCGTCGAAGGCCCATGACCTGCTCGGCTGGAAGCCGTCGGTCCTGGTGGCCGAATTGGCGCAGATCATGGTCGACGCCGACATCCGCCAAGTCGAGGACCAACTCGCGGGTGTGACGGTCCGTATCGATCGCTGAGGGCTTATATTTCCCCTACGATTTGCCGTGTTCCGGTCATGCAGGCGGTTCTGCGCCAGCGTGACCGGGGCATACGTGCCGTATGTCCCTAGTGCACCCTCCATGCTGAACCTTTGATTCCAAGTTGGTATGCAATGGGTCAAGGGAGGTGACCAGGCCCTCGCGTGAGCCCTAGTCTGCGCCAGATACATATGGCTGTTCGGATAGTTCCAGCCATCAAACCGGGCGATTGCCCTGGGGGGCTCATGCGTAGATCCAGAGGGCTGACTGCCGCCCTCGTACTGTCACTGGCCGGTGCGGGAACCGGGATAGGCCTGGTGCTGATGCCCCAGGCGTCCGCCATCACGGCGCCGGTGGCATTCACCGCCGACGAGCTGCCGACCTGGCAGCCGGACGGCATCGTCTGGGCGATGGCCCAGGCCGAGGGGACCGTCTTCGCCGGCGGCACCTTCTCCGCCGTCCGCCCGCCCGAGGGCGTCGCGGGTGCCGAGCGGGAGGCCGTGAACTTCGTCGCGCTCGACGCCGCGACGGGCAACCCGACCTCCTGCAAGCTGGCCTTCACCATCGGCGAAGGCACCGCGACGGTGCGCACGCTGGTCGTCTCGAAGGACAAGAAGACCCTCTACGCGGGCGGCTACTTCGGCGCCGTCAACGGCACCCCGGTCTCCAGCGTCGCGGCGATCGACATCGCGAGCTGCACCCCCAAGGCGGCCTTCCACCCGGGCTTCCCCGCCACCGTGCGCGGTCTCGCGGTCACCGACGACACCCTGTACGTGGCCGGCGACTTCAACACCGTCGAGGGCCAGGACCGCCAGCGGTTCGCCGCCGTGGACGCCTCCTCCGGAGCGCTCAAGCCCTTCAAGGCCGACGCCGACGAGCCGGGCCGGGCGATCGAGGTCACCCCCGACGGCAAGAACGTGCTGCTCGGCGGCGACTTCTTCACGATCAACAACTCCAACAGCCACGCGCTGGCCGTTGTCGACGCCATGTCCGGCGCCGTGAAGAAGACCTACAGCAACATCCCGTCGAACTCCGTCGTCAAGGACATCGCCACCGACGACACCGGCTTCTACACGGGCAACGAGGGCTCCGGCGGCGGCGTCTTCGACGGCCGCATCGGCCTGCGCCTGAGCGACTTCACCGAGAAGTGGCGGGACCGCTGCCTGGGCGCCACCCAGTTCGTCCTGCCGTACCAGGGCGTCCTCTACAGCTCCTCGCACGCGCACGACTGCTCCACCGAGCTGGAGTACCCCGACGGCAAGCGCCACTTCCTGCTGGCCCAGCCGACCAACCACGAAGGTGCCGCCCCCGCGCCCGTGGACGGCTTCGTGCGGGGCCCGGGCAAGCTCGGCTGGCACCCCACGGCCAACGACGGCCTCGGCGAGGGCATCGGCCCGCGCGTCATGGCGGTGGCCGAGAAGAACGACGTGAAGTACATGTGGGTCGGCGGTGAGTTCACCCTCATCAACGGCAAGGCCCAGCAGGGTCTGACCCGCTTCGCCTCCACCGGCGACGTCGGCGCCCCGACCACCCCGGTGGCCAGCGCCTCCAGCGTCAAGCCCGGTGAGGTCCAGGTCCGCTGGCGCACCAGCTACGACGCGGACGACAGCAAGCTGACCTACCGCATCTACCGCAACGGCTCGTCCACCCCGGCCGCCACCGTCACCGCCAGCTCGCTGGAGTGGGAGCGCCCGCAGGCCTCCTGGAACGACACCACGGTCAAGGCCGGCCAGTCGTACACCTACCGGGTGACCGCGACCGACGGCGCCGGGAACACCAGCGCCCTGTCGGCCACCACCAAGGTGACCGTCCCGACCTCGGTCCAGTCCTACCCGAACCAGGTCCGCACCGACGGCGCCGAGCTGTACTGGCGTTACGACGACAAGGTCAGCCCCTACGTCGCCGACACCTCGGTGTCCGGCAACCGCAGCGGCATCCAGGTCAACGCCCCCGCCCTGCAGCAGTCGCCCGGAGCCGTCCCCGGCAGCACGGCGATGGGCTTCAACGGGAGCAGCCAGCAGGTGCACAGCGACCGCCGCCAGTCGGTGGGCAACACCTTCACCATCGAGACGTGGTTCAAGACCAGCACCACGCGCGGCGGCAAGCTGATCGGCTTCGGCAACAACACCACGCGCAACAGCGGCTCCAACGACCGCCACATCTACATGACGAACACCGGTCGCCTGGTGTTCGGCGTCTACAACGGCTCGACCCGGACGGTCTCCACCGGCCTGTTCGACACCTACAACGACAACAAGTGGCACCACGTGGTCGGCACCCAGGGCCCCGGCGGCATCACGCTGTACGTCGACGGCCAGAACAAGGGCTCGCTGAACGCCACCAGCAACGGCACCTACGCCGGTTACTGGCACGCGGGCGGCGACAACCTCTCAGGCTGGCCGACCCGCCCGACGAGCAACTTCTTCGCCGGTCAGCTCGACGAGACCGCCGTGTACCCGACGACGCTCACCCAGGCGCAGGTCAAGAACCACTTCGACCTGGCCAAGGCCCCCACCGACACGGTCTCCACGGTCAAGGCGACCGAGGACACCTACATCAACCAGGGCGCCCCGAGCACCGCCTACGGCACGGCCACCTCGCTCGCCGTCCGCGGCAGCGGCTCGCTGTACCAGACGTACATGCGCTTCGACCTGCCGGCCGCCCCGGCCGGCCAGGTCCTGAAGGCCGCCTCGCTGCAGTTCAAGACCAACACCCAGACGGGTGCGGGAACCGCCGACACCATCTCGGTGCTCCCGGTCACCGGCAACTGGAGCGGCGCGAGCACGACGTTCAACACCAAGCCGACCCTCGGCGCCACCCCGCTCGGCACCCTCGCGGGCGTGGCCGACGGCTCGGCGGTGCACAACGTCGAGCTGGACACCACCGCGCTCACCGCGGTGCTGGGCAGCAGCTACAGCCTGGGCCTGACGAGCAACGGCAGCGACCCGCTGTGGATCTGGTCCTCGGAGTCCACGGCCGCTGAGGGCGCTCCGCAGCTGGTCCTCACCTTCGGCGCGCAGTAGCACCACCGAGGCAAGCGCCTGACGGAATGCGGGGCCCGGCTGCGTGGCCGGGCCCCGCATTCCTGCGTACACCCCGCGCGGGTGGACGCAGGAAAGCGGCCGGCCCTGATCCACCGAACACCCCCTTGAGTACGGGAGCCCCCGATGTACCGACGCTCCGCAGCGGCCGCTGTCCTGCTCGCCGCCGCACTGACGCTGTCCGCCTGCAGTTCGGGCGGGGACGACTCCGACGCCCAGGTGAAGGCGAAGCCTCCGGCCTCGTCGGCGGCCCCCGACCCGGCGGACGCCCCGGCCCCGTCGGCGCCCGCGCCCGACGCGAAGCCGACCGGTCCGGTCCTCCCCGACGCCAAGCTCACCCCGAAGACGGGCAGCTTCACGGCGGAGGAGAAGAAGTACCTGAGCGGGCGCGTCCCGGAGAAGATGGACCCGGCGGCCGTCCTGCAGACCGGCCAGGAGGCCTGTCAGCGGGTGGCGCGCACGGCCAAGCGCGACAAGGACGCGGCCACCGGCGCCGTCATCACGGGCGAGATCCCGGGCGCCAAGGACGCGATCACGCACCTGTGCCCGGACCAGAAGCCGATCCTCGCCGCTGCGGAGAAGGGCTTCCCCGAAGGGCCCCGCACCTCTCCCGCGGCGGGCGGCTACCGCGCGCTGACCCAGGCCACGAACTGCACCTGGGAGGCCAAGGGCAAGGACGGCTCGGTGCTCGCCTCGGGCCCCGAGACCCCGCCCAAGGCCGGTGACAAGATCACGGCCACGATCCCCGCGGGTACCGCGGAGTTCAACTCCTCCGGCTGCTACGCCTGGATCCCCGCATAACACCCGCAGTCGCGACAACGCCTCTCGGGACCGGTACTTCCGGTCCCGAGAGGCGTTTTCGCGTCCGGTACCCGGGTACCCGCGCGGTCACAGTCACCACACCGGAAGAGGGACCCATGGGCATCGGCGGATGCATAGGCCTGATCGTGGTGGGCGCCATCCTCACCTTCGCCAGCGACTGGGAGATGGAGAGCGTCAACCTCGACCTGGTCGGTCTGATCATGATGGCGGTGGGCGGGATCGGCCTCGCCGTCTACACCAGCATCTACAAGCGGCGCCGGACCGCCGGTGCGATTCCGGTGGTGGAGGAACACCGCCGGGACGTCATCTGACCCGGCGGCCCCGCCTCATCGGCGCAGCGCGGCCTCGTACACCGGCAGCAGCGTGTCGACGACGGCGTCCATGGAGAAGGAGCCGGTGGCCAGCTCACGGGCCGCCAGCGAGGCCTCGCGGCCCGCCCGCGGGTCCAGCAGCTCCAGGACCGCCGCGGCCACACCCGCCGGACCGGGATCGACCGCGCGGCCCGCCCCCGACCCGGCGATGTCCCGCGCCAGCCCGTTGGAGTGCGTCACCACCGAGGGGACGCCCACCGCGAGGGCCTCCAGGACGGACATGGGGAACGGCTCGTCCACCGAGGGCAGGACGTAGACGTGGGCCCGGCGCAGCTCCGCGAGCACCTGCTCGCCGGACAGCGCCCCGGGCACCGTGAACCGGTCCGTCAGGCCCAGCGCCCCGATCCGGGCCCGCACGGCCGCCAGCTCGCCCTCGTCCGGACCCGCGACCACGAAGTGCGCGTCCGGGTGGGCCGCGAGCACGGCCGGGGCGGCGTCCACGAAGTCCACGGGGCGCTTGCGGGCCTGCAGGCGAGCGGAGTACAGGATCCGCGGCGGGCCCTGCGGCGCGGGCCGCTCCGCCTGCGCCGGAGTCCCGTTGACCAGCCGGACCGTGTTCGCCAGCGGCGCGCCGACCACCGCGTCCAGGCCCTCCCGCTCGTGCGGGGTCAGGTACAGCACCGCGTCCGCGCCGCGCAGCAGCCGGCGCACCGCCACCGCGTCCAGCACCTTCGCCAGGAGCTTGTCGCTCGGGTCCACCATCCCGTGGGTCTGGAGGACCAGCGGCTTGCCCGCGCGCAGCGCCGCCAGCGCCACCGGCAGGGTCACCAGGTCGCGCGCCAGATGGACGTGCACCACGTCGGCGTCGCGCACCAGACGCCCGGCCGAGGCCAGCAGTGCCGGCGAGGTCATCCCGCTGAAACCGAGGGGGAGCAGCCGACGGGCCGGAAACAGCTTCGCGGGCACGCCCTCCACGGCGGTGGGCCACGCGTCGAATCCGTCGCCCAGCGCGAGCAGCCGCGCCTCGTGGCCGCGGGCCCGCAGCCCCTTCGACAGGTTCAGCGCGACCCGCACGGGCCCGCCGAAGGCGTGCGAGGGGGAGTGCAGGGTGACGGCGTGCAGGATTCTCGTCGCGGCACTCACTTGGGCTCCTCCACCGGGCGGCGCCGCCCGTCCTGGGTCTGCAGGGTCAGTTCCGGCAGGTCCTTGTGCACGACGGCCCCGGCGCCCGCGACGGCACACCGGCCTACGGTCACCCCGGCCAGCACGGTCGCCCGCACCGCCACCCAGGCGCCGTCCTCGACGGTGATCGGCGCGTTGCGGTAGCGGAAGTCGGCGGCCCGGTGGTCGTGCGAGCCGGTGCACAGCATCGCCTCCTGCGAGAGGCACACGTGCGAACCGATGGTCACCGGCTCCAGGTTGAGCACCCAGACCCCCTCGCCGATCCAGGCGTGGTCCCCGACGGTGAGCTTCCAGGGCCACAGCACGCGGACCTTGTGCCGGATCAGCACCCCCTCGCCGATCCGCGCCCCGAAGGCCCGCAACAGCGCCACCCGTAGCCGCGCCGGACAGAACCAGGCCATGAAGACCGTGTTCATCACGGCGAACCAGAGGGCCTGCGTCAGCAGCCCGCGCCCCTTGTCGTACCCGGCCAGCGTGAAGGAAGGAAGGTCACGCAACACAAGCCCCCATCGTGCACTCGGCCGCGGCCTCCCCGGGCGCGGCCCGCTCAGACTAGACTGCGCGCGGACCAGGCACATCGGGTGGGGGCGGGCAGTGACGACGGACATACGCAAGCCCCCGGCGGCTCCCGCCGAACCGGCCGTCCCGTCCCCCTTCGAGGACGAGAGCATCTGGGGCCGCGAGACGCTTCCGCGCACCCTGCTCTCTCGGGCCCTGTCCGTCCCACTCGCCCTCGGTTTCACCGTCTTCCTGCCGCTGTTCGTCGCCGCCCAGACCGGTGCCGGCGTCCGCGACGCGGCCTTCTGGCTGCAGCTGCTGCTCACCATGTACGCGGGCGCACGGCTCTCCGCGATGGTGCTCACCAGCCGGCGCAAGCTGCTCCAGGGCTCCTTCTGGCTCTTCGTCTACATGGCCATGGGCGTGGCCCCGCTCGCGCAGGCCGTGCTCGGCCAGGTCCCGACGCCGGTCGTCGGCCCGCGCTCGGACCTGACCCTCGCCATCGGGCTGGTGCTGCTCGGCTGCACGGCCTTCGACGTCGGCGTGCTGCTGGCCCGCCACCGGCCCGCCGGGCGCGCGGGCGGCTCCCAGAAGGAGTCGAGGCCCGTCATGGCGCACCGGCGCCGCCTCCAACTCCTGACGATCCTGTCCTTCCTCTGCAGCGCCGCCTTCATCATGAAGCTGGGCGGCCCGGCGGTCTTCTTCTCCAGCCGCCAGGAGATCATCGCCGGCATCGAGGAGGCGGGCGTCTCCAACGGCGACGGCCAGGCCGGCCAGGCGCTGCTGCGCGGTTTCGGCACGGTGCCGGCCCTGCTCTCGCTGCTGCTCTACACACGCTGGCTGATCACCTCCAAGTTCGCCCGCCGCAAGGTGTCGATCATCGTCACGTGGGCGGCGCTCGCCGGTCTCAACCTGATCGTCAACAATCCCATCTCGAACCCGCGGTACTGGTTCCTGACGGTCATGTTCGCGCTGCTGTTCACCGTCTTCCCGGTGAGCGCGGCGATGTACCGGGTGGCGCTGTCGATGGCGGTGATCGTCGCCCTCCTGATCTTCCCGTTCGCGGACCGCTTCCGGTACGACGAGAAGAACTACCGGCCGGTCGAGACGACGTCCTTCCTGGAGCCGATGGCGCTCAAGGACTATGACCAGATCGGCATGTTCGCCAACACCATCACCTTCTCGGAGTCGGGTCCCGGTCACTTCTACGGCCGCCAGCTGGCCGGGTCGATCTTCTTCGCCGTGCCCCGTTCGGTCTGGGAGAGCAAGCCGCGCGACACGGGCGTGATGGTCGGCCAGTGGATGGGCACGGTCAACACCAACCTCTCCTCCCCGATCTGGGCGGAGCTGTGGATCGACTTCGGGCCGCTGGGGATGGGGGCCGGGCTGCTGGGCATGGGCTATGCCGCCGCCCGCGTCGACCGGCGCTACGCGAAACGCGCCACCCGGAAGTCGCCGCCGGGCAGCCTGATCTCGGTGGTCGTCCCGCTGGTCGCGGGCTACTCCTTCATCCTGCTGCGCGGACCGCTCCTCCAGGCGTCGGGACGCGTCGCGATCGCGGCCCTCTGCCTCGCGCTGGTCGCGACCTACCGCACGGACAAGTCCACCACCCTGCGCTGACGCAGCCACCGGATCCGCCGGACCCGGGATGCGTCCGTGCCCGGCCGTCGCCCCGCTGTCGGGGCCGTGGGGCCGGGAGTCCGGGCGGAGCCCGGGAAGGGCACGGGGCGGGAGGGGCTCCGCGCGGAGGTCAGGCCGCGGCGGACCGAACGGGTCGCGCCGCCGGGGCGTCGACGGGCAGCCGGGCCACCCGCCACCAGGCGGCCAGGGCCTTGAGGGCCGAGCCGGCCGCCAGGCCCCACGCGGCGCCCGCCGCGCCCGCCACCGCGTACCCGCCCAGCAGCAGTCCCACGGACAGCAGCGAGAAGACCACCTGGAGGGAGAGCGTGGCCTTCGGCGCGAGGACCCGCAGGGTCAGCAGCGCACACGTGCCGAGGCCCATCACCGCGTACTGCGCCCCCGTGGCCGGCAGCAGCGCGGACGCCGCCGCCCAGGTGTCGCCCAGGAGTTCCCGGCCCAGCCGGTCCGGCAGCAGGTACAGGGCGGTGGCCCAGCCCGCGCCGATCGCGGCCAGCACCAGGCCCAGCGCGGCCGTGGCCCGGACCGTGGCGCGCTTGCCGCCGAGCCGCCCGAGCACTGGCGGCCCGAACGCGTTGGCCGAGTTGAACAGCACGTTCAGTGGACCGAACAGGGTGGTCGCACCCCGCAGCGCGCCGACGGCCAGGGGCGTCGCGAAGACGCCCAGGCCCAGCACGGCGAGCTGGCTGGAGCCGTTGCCCACCGCGAACTCGACCACGAAGCGCTGCCCGAGGTGGCCCCGCCGCAGGTACGGCCGCAGGTCCGCGCGGGAGCCGCGCACATGGGGTCGCAGCAGCCACAGGCCGACCGCCAGCGCGGGCAGTGCCGAGAGGCCCCACACCAGCACCAGCCGCCCCGCCGAGGCGCCTTCGGGCTGCACGGCCAGCGCCGCGACCACGCACACCAGCCGCAGCCCGTCCGCGGCCAGTGCCCGTTCGGGGGCGCGCAGCGCGGAGAAGCAGTAGCGCAGCCCGTCCTGGAGCAGTACCAGCGGCAGGACGAGGCCCAGTGCGAGGAAGGCCCGGCCGGTGGCGCCGGGTAGCGCGAAGCCCGTCACGGCGAGCAGGACGCCCACGGCGGCCGACGCGGCCCCGGTGAAGCCGGTGGCCGACCGGCAGGCCGCGCCGAGCCCGTCGCCCTTCTCCAGCACCAGGCTCTGCCCGACGTAGGCCATGTTCAGCCCGAGGAGCACGCTGAAGGCCACGTAGACCATCGAGAAGTCGGCGAAGGCGGATGCCGACGACAGCCGTGCGGCCAGCACCAGCACCAGGATGTTGGTGGCGCTGGAGGCCGCCTGGTCCAGGACCGAGGCGACGGCGGCGAGGCCGCGTCGGCTCACCTGCGGCCCATGCGGACGGTGCGCAGCGCCACGGTGTCGGTGCCGTCACCGGGGATGTGCTGCTCGGCCTGCGCCACCTCGTACGGGATCGGCTGGGGCTGCGGCGCGCCGTTCCCCGGCTTCGCGGGGGACACCGGTCCGGCGGTTGCCGGGCCGCCCTTGCCCTTGTCCTTCCCGCGCTTCTCGCCGGGCAGCGGTGCGTGCAGCACCGCGCCGAGGACCGTGCCGCCGGCCCCGCTGATGAGTTCGCGGATCCGGATGAGGTCGGTGCGGTGGATGGCGCGCGGGTCGGTGACCACCAGGACGCCGTCGACGCGGTCGACGAGGGCGAGCGCGTCGGCGTACGAGAGCACGGGCGGTGCGAGCACGACGACGGTGGAGTTGGGCGCGTCGGCCTCGGAGATCAGCTGCGTGGCCCGGGCGGAGGTGAGCGCGCGCGGGACGTTGCGGGCCCGGTCGCCGGGGATCAGGTCGAAGGAGCCGGACTCGCCGGCGTCCACGGTGAGCTGGCGGCCGTCGGGCCACTCGGAGTCGGCGTGCCGCCCGGCCGCGGGGGTGCCGCCCTGGCCCTGGCTCCAGCGCGGCCGGCCGCCGGCGTCGGTCGGCAGCTGGCTGGCCAGGACCGGCGTGCGCAGGTCGGCCTCGATCAGCAGGACGTCCTTGCCGGTCTCCGCGAAGGAGGCGGCGAGGTTCACGGCCACCGCGGCCGCCGTCTCGCTGCTGCCGCGCGGCGCGACGACCAGGAGCCGGCGCCGGTCGGCGAAGCGGGCGTCGTAGGCGAGCCGGAAAGCCACCGAGCGGTACTCCTCGGCGAGCCGGGGGTCTGCCTCACCGGCGGCGAGCAGCGGCCCGCCGCCCGTACGGTCACGCGGCAGGTAGCCCAGGACGGGTGCGCGCAGGGCACGGGCCACGTCGCCCTCGGAGCGGGGTGCCGGGTCGAAGACCAGCCGGACCCAGGCGGCCAGCAGGCCGAGCGCGAGGCCGACGGCCGCGCCGAGTGCGAGGGACATGACGATGCCGGGGCCGTCGGTCGCGGTTGGCGGGGTTGCGGCGCTGGTGACCCGGCCCGGAGTCATGTCCAGGGCCTCAAGCTTGGTGATCTTGCTGTTGTAGCCGCCTACCTCGCTCTGCAGGTCGGTCTTGGAGGAGCTCGCGGCGTCGCGCCCGGAGCCGGCGGGCATCCGGGCGATCTCCTTGGAGAGCTCGTCGAGGTTCTTGGCGACGGGGTCGCGCTGGTCCTTGTAGCCCTTGACCATCTTGTCGCGCGTGGCGTCGAGGGACTCCAGCCGCTTCAGCAGGTAGGCGTCGGCCATCGCGTTGGCGCGCTTGGCGGCTTCCTTGGCGGAGTCCGCGGTGTACGTGAAGCGCAGCACCATGGTCTGCGGGGGGTTGGTCACCTGGAGGCCGGCGCGCAGGGCGGCGAAGTCCTTTGCGGACACACCGAGCTTCTTCGCCGCCTCGTTGGCGGTGGAAGAGCTGAGCGCGACCTGGCGCTCGGAGCCGACGTTGATCGCTTTGTCGGGGGCGAGGCTCGGGTTGAACGGGTCGTCGGTCGGCGCGCGCAGCACGACGTCAGCGGTGGCGACGTAGGTGTCGGCGGTGGATATGCCGAGGTAGACGCCGCCCAGCAGGCCGACGGCGATGCCCCCCGCGATCAGCCTGCGGTAGCGCAGGAGCTGCCGGAACTGGTCCCTCAGGAGGTCGGGTTCGTCGTCGGCCGGTGCCGCTGCCGGGCGGTTCGTCTCGATCACGGCCGGGATCCCCCAAGTGCTTCGTCCATCAGTGCGTCGATGCGGGCCAGCCCCGCTTCACGGCTCAGGTGCGCCGCGACGTGGCGCGGTCCGGCCGCCCCCAGTGCGTCCGCGGCCTCGGGGTCCTCCGCCAGGGCCCGTACGGCCTTCAGCAGGGCCTCCGGGTCCTCCGGCGGTACGAGCACCCCTGCGCCGGAGCGCTCCACCTCCTGGGCGGTCCCGCCCTCCGCCGCCACGGAGGCGACGACGGGCCGGCCGGTCTGGAAGTAGGAGGTGAGCTTCGACGGGACACTCATGTCCAGCACGGCGGCGTGCTGTGTGACCGCGAGAACGTCCGCCGCCGCGAGGATATCCGGGAACTCGCCGTCAGCGGCAGGGGGGATGATGTCCAGATTCGGCACGTCCGCGGAGAGGTCCGCGAGCGCGGAGCGCTGACTACCGTCCCCCATCAGGACGAAACGGACGTTCGGATCCAGTCGAGCGGCCCCCACGAGGACTTCGAGCCCCTGCTTGAGGCCCATGTTCCCGGAGTGCAGGACGACGGTCTCGCCGGGGCCCCACCCGAGGTGGCGGCGGGTCTCGCCGCGCGGCCTGGTGGGCTTGGGCACGTGCGACCAGTTGGGGACGAGGCGGATCCGGCCGGGGTCCACGCCCATGCCGACGACCCGCTCCACGAAGGTCTCGTGGATGACGCCGACGAGGGTGGCCCGCTTGAGGGCGTACGCCTCGGCGCGGCCGGCGAGCGCAGCGGCCTTGTCGCCACCGCTGATCCCGCTCTGCGCGGCGGCGGCTCCCATGAGGTCCTGGACCACGGGGACGTAGGGGGCTTTCCAGCGCGCCGCGAGCCGGGCGGCGAGCACTCCGCCGGCCAGGCTGGGCATCTGGGCGAGTACCGCGTCCGGCCTGGGCATCCGGGGCGGGGCCACCGCGCCGTGCAGCAGAATCGATCCTTCGAACAGGGCCCGCTTCACGGCGGTCTGCCGGGGCGGAACCGTGTGCGCACGCCGGTGCACGGTGACTCCCGCGCGCTGTTCCGTGCGCTGGAACGCCCCCTTGTACTCCGGTTCGAGCGACCACGCGGGATAGTGCGGCATGCCGGCGAGGACGTGTGTCTCGTGGCCGAGATCCGCCCAGTGCTCCGCGATCTGGGTGGCGTACGGGCCGATACCCGCGTGCTCCGGAGCGTAATTGGTGGAAACCAGCAGCATGCGCCGCTGACCGGATCTGGACACCGTGCGTCCCCTCTTCCCCTGGATGATGCGCACGTCACCCTATTCGTTCACCCGCATGATGCCGAACGCGCACGCTATTGTCTGCTAATCCGCCGCACCGGGGGGTGCGGCCGCTGGGGATGAAGAGATGACGGAGCGGTACATGTCCGACATTGGAGCGCCTGCGCGCCGACCGTATCGAGTCGGATATGCGCCGGGTGCCTACGATCTGTTCCACATCGGGCATCTGAATATCCTTCGGCACGCCCGGAGTCAGTGCGACTACCTGGTCGCCGGAGTGGTCTCCGACGAGATGGCCGAACTCGCCAAGGGGCGCCGCCCGATGATCCCGCTCGTGGAGCGCCTGGAGATCGTGCGCAGCGTCAAGTACGTCGACGCCGCCTTCGTCGAGACGGTCCCAGACAAGGTGGACACTTGGAAGCAGGTCCGCTTCGACGTGATCTTCAAGGGGGACGACTGGCGGGGCACTCCCAAGGGCGACAAGCTGGAGCGGGACTTCGCCGCCCACGGGGTCGACGTCGTCTACTTCCCCTACACCGTCCACACCTCCAGCACCCAGCTGCGCCGGGCGCTGGACGCGCTCGCGGAACCGGCCACCGTGCCGGGGCAGGTCACCGGCGAACGGCGCTGAGCTCCCGGAACCACTTGGCGAGGAAGGCCAGCAGGAACAGCGCGGCGACCGCGCCCAGTCCCGCGTATGCCCAGGCGAACAGCCTTCCGCCGCCGAGCAGCAGGAACACCAGGCAGAACACCCCGTAGTCCACGGGCAGCAGTGCCACCGCGCGCAGCGTCGACGGTGCGGCGGCGGGGCTTCCCGGGGCCGGCTTCGCCTTGAGCTTCTCGGTCAGCAGTCCGCCGAAGAAGGTGACGACGGCGGCGAACTGGAAGCCGAGCGGCACCAGCAGCCAGCCGTCGGCCGCCGTTCCGTACTGCCCGGGGAAGCGGTAGAAGGCGATCAGCACGCACGCGTGCAGCGCCGTGAGCTTCGCCGCGTCCACGACGTGGTCCAGCCACTCGCCGGCCGCGCTGCCGCCGCCCCGCAGCCGGGCCAGCTGTCCGTCGGCCGAGTCGAAGGCGAAGCCGACCGCGAGTGCGGCCCATACGGCGATCCCGAGCGCCCAGGAGGGTCCGGCCAGCGCGACCGCGGCCACCGCGGCGAAGCTGAAGGCGGCGCTGACCAGCGTCACCTGGTTCGGGGTGAGCCCGAGCGCGTACGAACCGGCGGCCAGGTAGCGCCCGACGGGCCGGTTGACGAACCGCGAGTAGAGCGACACCCCCTTCGCGGATTTCTGCGCCCCGCGCAGTTCTCGCAGCGCGGTCCCGACTCTGCCCATGCAGGGGCTCCCCTCAGCGACGATGTCGAACACATCATCGCAGCACAGATGAGCGGGTCGGTTCCGGATGTCTGCGGACGTCCGGAAGAAGTAGTACGGACAGGTTGGCGGCGGCACTGAGGGCGGCCGCGGCCAGCAAGGGGGCGGTGACCCCGACTCCGGCGGCCAGCGGGGCGGCCACCGCCAGTCCCAGGGGCCGCGCGGCGAAGGAGATGAGGGTGTCGAAGGATCCGACCCGGCCCAGGGTCTCCAGCGGGATGCGCCGCTGCATCTCCGTCTCCCACAGAGGGCTGAGCACCCCCAGCCCGAACATGGCGCAGAAGAACGCGGCCGCGGTCACCGGGAGCGGCAGGCGCAGCGCGAAGGCGGTGAGCGGAAGCGCCTGGGCCGCGGCCCCGACGGCCACCCCGAACAGCGGCCGGTGCAGCGGCAGCCGCCCGGCCGTCCAGACGCCGGCGAGCATGCCGACCGTGCCGGTCTGGGCGATGACCACCCAGGAGCCCTCGCCGCCCAGGCTCTCCACGGCGATCACCGGGCCGAGGGTCAGGAGCAGACCGGCCGCCAGGTGCCAGACCCCGTGGGCCAGTACGTTGGCGAGGAACCATGGGTGGCGCCGGGTCTCGGCCCAGCCCGCGCGCAGTTCGGCGCCGAATGCGGGGCGCGGTGCGGTCCGCGGGACCGGGGCGGTGCGCAGGCCGCCGAGGGTGAGTGCGGAGAGGGCGAAGAGCGCCGCGGTGAGCA
The DNA here is from genome assembly GCF_042742535.1 of Streptomyces sp. NPDC058880. Taxonomy (NCBI): domain Bacteria; kingdom Bacillati; phylum Actinomycetota; class Actinomycetes; order Kitasatosporales; family Streptomycetaceae; genus Streptomyces; species Streptomyces sp. NPDC058880. The sequence goes on along the minus strand of NZ_JBHYMC010000027.1, from coordinate 48,677 downwards.
GTGAGGCCCAGCCGCCGCCGACGGTCAGTGCCAGCGAGCCGGCGGCCGCGGGGGCCGCGACGTTCGCCAGTCCGGTGGCCACCCCGAGCCGGGTGTTGACGCGCAGGCGCCCGTCCGCGGGCACCGCGGCCGCGACGAGCGTGCGCACGGCGGGCGTGCCGAAGGCCACCGCGGCCCCGGTCAGGGCGGCGAGCGCGGCGAGCTGCGGGATCCGGCCGTGGAGTCCGGTCAGGAGCAGCGCTCCCGTGGCCAGTTGGGCACCCGCCCGGACCAGGTCGGCGACGAGTACCACCCGCGGGGCGGGGAACCGGTCGGCGGCCACTCCGGCCACGGGTAGCAGGAGCAGCATGGGCAGCAGCTCGCTGGCGAGCACGAGGCCCAGGTCCCCCGACGAGCCGGCCCGCAGCAGGGCCAGTGTGAGGGTGGTGGGGACGAGGGCGGAGGCGAAGGCGGCGCAGGTGCGGCCCGCGAGCAGCCGCCGTATCGGCGTGGTCATGCCGGCAGATTATTTCGCTGGCGAATCATTCGTCAACGAAATATCTGCTGCATCGCAGCGCGCCATAATGGCGCGCATGGGCAGAGAGGCGGCCGAGGGCCGTGACCGGGCGCCGGCGACGGACCCCGCCGAGGACTCCGTCGACCGGCACATCGCCCGGTGGGCCGGCAAAGTCCCCTTCGACGTGCCCACCGAAGCCGTCATCACCCGCATCCAGCTCCTCGCCAAACACGTCTCGCACGGCAAGGAGCGCGCCCTCGCCGAGACCGGGCTGCAGGCCTTCGAGTTCGAGACGATGCACCGGCTCGCCTCCCGCGGCGCACCCTGGCGGGCCCCCTCCGCCGAGCTCGCCGCCGAACTGCTGCTCTCCCCGGCCGGGATGACCGGCCGCCTCGACACCCTGGAGAAGTCCGGCCTGGTCCGCCGGCTGCGCGCCCCCGCCGACCGCCGCCGGGTCGACGTGGAGCTCACCGAGGAGGGTCACCGGCGGTGGTCCGACGCCATGCGCTGGCGCGGCATCGCCGAGGCCGAGATGATCGATCCCCTCGACGACGCCGAACGCGACGCGCTCGCCGGTCTCCTCAAGCGGATGCTCCTGGCGGTCGAGACCCGCTGACCTTCAGCAACAGCACCGAGCGGGCCGGTACGGTCAGGCTCTCCCCGGCGCGGTGCCGGGTGCCGGGCACGGCGGCCTGCTCCTCCAGGGAGGTGTCCAGGACCAGTTCGTACTCCTCGGCCCACGGCGACCCCGGCAGCACCCACGCCGCCGCCCGGTCGCCGGCGTGGAGCAGGACGAGGAAGCTGTCGTCCGTCACCTGGCGGCCCCGCTGGTCACGGCCCGGGATGTCCCGCCCCGACAGGTACATCCCGAGCGCGGCCGCCGGGGCGTACCAGTCCCGTTCCGTCATCTCCACGCCCGCCGGCGTGAACCAGGCCAGGTCGCGCAGCCCGTCCGCGCCCTGCGGTCGGCCCGAGAAGAACGCTCGCCGCCGCAGCACCGGATGGGCGTGGCGCAACGAGATCAGCCGGGCCGTCAGCGCCAACAGCGACTGCCACGACGGATCCTCCAGCAGCGACCAGTCCACCCACCCCGTCTCGTTGTCCTGGCAGTAGGCGTTGTTGTTGCCGCCCTGGGTGCGGCCGAACTCATCGCCCGCCACCAGCATCGGCACCCCGGTCGACAGCAGCAGCGTGGTCAGCAGGTTGCGCAGCTGGCGGCGGCGGAGCGCACCGATGCGGGCGTCGTCGGTCTCGCCCTCCACCCCACCGTTCCACGAGCGGTTGTCGTGGGTCCCGTCCCGCCCTCCCTCGCCGTTCGCGTCGTTGTGCTTGCGCTCGTAGGAGACCAGGTCGCGCAGGGTGAAACCGTCGTGCGCGGTGACGAAGTTCACCGAGGCGTAAGGGCGGCGCCCGCCCCACGCGTACAGGTCGCTGGACCCCGACAACCGGTACCCGAGGTCGCGTACGTCGGGCAGGGCGCCCCGCCAGAAGTCCCGCACGGCGTCCCGGTAGCGGTCGTTCCACTCGGTCCACAGCGGCGGGAACGCCCCCACCTGGTAGCCGCCCGAACCCACGTCCCACGGTTCGGCGATCAGCTTCACCCGCCGCAGCACGGGGTCCTGGGCGATCACCGCCAGGAACGGGGACAACATGTCCACGTCGTGCATCGAGCGGGCCAGCGCCGCGGCCAGGTCGAAGCGGAAGCCGTCCACCCCCATCTCCGTGACCCAGTAGCGAAGCGAGTCGGTGATGAGCCGCAGCACGTGCGGACGCCCTGCGTGCAGGGTGTTGCCGCATCCCGTGTAGTCGGCGTACCGGCGCTGGTCGGACTGGAGCCGGTAGTAGCCCCGGTTGTCGAACCCGCGCAGCGACAGCGTGGGGCCCAGCTCGCCCGCCTCCGCCGTGTGGTTGTAGACGACGTCGAGGATCACCTCGATCCCGGCCGCGTGCAGCGCCCGCACCATCCGCTTGAACTCGCCGACCTGCTGCCCGGCCGTACCGCTCGACGAGTACCCCGCGTGCGGGGCGAAGTAGCCCACCGAGTTGTAGCCCCAGTAGTTGCGCAGCCCCTTGCGCAGCAGGTGGTCCTCGTGCGCGAACTGGTGCACCGGCAGCAGCTCCACCGCCGTCACGCCCAGCTTCACCAGGTGTTCGACCGCCGCCGGATGGGCCAGGCCCGCGTAGGTGCCGCGCAGCTCCTCGGGAACACCCGGATGGCGCATCGTGAAACCGCGCACGTGCAGCTCGTAGATCACCGAATCGGCCCAGGGCGTCTTCGGCCGGACGTCGTCCGCCCAGTCGTCGTCATCCTGCACGACCACGCCCTTGGGAACGAACGGAGCCGAGTCCCGGTCGTCGCGCACGGTGTCCGCGATGTACTGCTGCGGCCAGTCCCGCACGTGCCCGTACACCTCGGGCGGCAGCGTGAAGTCCCCGTCGACGGCCCGCGCGTAGGGGTCCAGGAGCAGCTTCGCCGGATTGTGCCGGACCCCCGTCCAGGGATCCCAGCGGCCGTGCACTCGGAAGCCGTACCGCTGCCCCGGGCGCACGCCCGGCACGAAGCCGTGCCAGATCTCGTGCGTGAGCTCCGTCAGGACGCAGGCCGTCTCGGCACCGTCCTCGTCGAAGAGGCACACCTCCACCGCCTCCGCGCCCTGCGCCCACACGGCGAAGTTGGTGCCCGCGGTCCCGTCCGGACCCTGGTGGAAGCGGGCCCCCAGGGGATGCGAGGACCCCGGCCACACCGCGGGGGCCGGGCGCGCCTGCGCCGCGGCGACCAGCCCCCTGACCTGGCCGTTGGTCCGGTCGTCCGGCCGTCCGTTCGGCTGATGGCCCAGTGGGCCGCCCGGTCGGCCGTCGACGTGCGGTACGGGCGTCGCCTGCCCGCTCCCTACCGTTCCGACGGCGTTGCTGACGGCTTCCACCGCCTCCTGCTCGGCTGCGCTCGACACTGCCCGCCTCCACGGCTCTTCGGTACCTGCGGGGGGAGGGGGAGTGTGTGGCCCCGGCGTCCCGGCCCGGGCCCGCCCCCGTCTGGTCCTTCCCACTGTTCTGCCCGGACTGTTCTGCCCGGAACGTGGACCGCGCTCACGTTTCCCCCGGAGGACCCGGTCGTTGGAGGAGACGTGACACTTCTGACGAGGCGGGCAGGGGCGGGAATGGCCGCCGTGGCGGTGTGGGCGGGCCTGCTGGCCGGGTCGGCGGGCTGCACCCGGGACGGAAAGTCGCCCGTCGAGATCCAGCTCCCCGGCAGAGTGCGCTCGCCGGACGAGGCCATCCGCATCACCCCCGGCGACAACGCCAAGGACGTCCCGGCCGACGGGCGGCTGACGGTCACCGTGCCCGAGGGCCGGCTGGAGCGGGTGAAGGTGACCAAGGTGGAGGACGCACAGGCGGAGGAGGTTCCCGGCGCCATCGCCGCCGACGGGCTCAGCTGGAGCCCCACCCCGCAGGCCGGCCGGCTGGCCCTCGCCGCCAAGTACACCGTGGACGCCGTCGCCCTCGACGGGCACAACCGCCGCCAGGCCCGTCACACCACCTTCACCACCTACGTCCCCGAGGAGCGGTTCATCGGCTACTTCAAGCCGGAGAACCGCTCCACCGTCGGCACCGGCATGATCGTCTCCTTCAGGTTCAGCCGCGCCATCGAGCGGCGCGCCGAGGTGGAGCGCGCCATCCGGGTCACCTCCGACCCGGCCGTGGAGGTCGCCGGCCACTGGTTCGGCGGGGAACGCCTCGACTTCCGGCCCAAGCAGTACTGGAAGCCCGGCACCAAGGTCACCGTGCAGGTGGCCCTGCGCGACGTCGAGGGCGCCCCCGGCTCGTACGGGATCCAGTCCAAGACCGTCACCTTCACCGTCGGGCGCTCCCAGATCTCCACCGTGGACGCGGCCGCCCACACCATGGAGGTGCGCCGGGACGGGGAGCTGTTGTCGACCGTGCCGATCAGCGCCGGAGCGCCCAAGACCACCACCTACAACGGGAAGATGGTGGTGATGGAGCTCTTCGACGTCACCCGGATGAACGGCCAGACCGTCGGGTTCGGCGGCGAGTACGACATCCCCGACGTCCCCCACGCCATGCGGCTGACCAGCTCCGGGACCTTCCTCCACGGGAACTACTGGTCAAGTCCCGACACCTTCGGCACCACCAACGTCAGCCACGGCTGCGTGGGACTGCGCGACGACAAGGGCGGCGGCTCCGACACCCCGGCGGGCTGGTTCTTCGACCGGACCCTGATCGGGGATGTGGTGGAGGTCGTCAACTCGCAGGACAAGACGGTCGCCGCCGACAACGGACTGGGCGGTTGGAACATGTCCTGGGCGGACTGGGTGGCCGGCTCCGCCGTCGGCTGAACGGCGCACGGCCTCCCCGCAAGAGTGACTCGTGTGATCAAAATGCCGTAGCGCAGAGTGTCCGCGCCGCCTGCCGCCGATCCCTGCCCCCAGCCTGTCAGGGCAGATCAGGGCAGCAGGGAACGGACGGAGCGTCATGCAAGCAAGGAAGTGGACCCTCGGGCTCGCGATCGGCGCCGTGCTGGCCGCCGCGACCCCCGCGGCCGGCGCCCCCGCGGCCGGCGCCGACCGGCCGGTGGCGGCCCGGGCGCCGTTGCCCGGCGGGCTCGGTCCGTGCGTCCCGGGCAACTGCCCGGTCCCGTACCCACCGGTCAACAGCGACGGCGTCCTGCGCGGCCGGGACAACGGCATCAACATCTTCGCCGGCGGCGACTTCCGGGTCCGGGGGAGGGCCTCCGAGGCCGAGGGCCGCCTCGTCGTCCTCGGCGACTTCGACCAGGACAAGCTGGCGGGCGGCGACAGCCGCTACAACGTCGGGATCGTCGGCGCCGGATCGCTCGTGCCGCCGCCCGACGGGGCCGACTTCCTCACCACCGGCGGGGACGTCACCGTCGCCGAGGGCGAACGCCTCCTCGCCGACGGCGGTGTGGTCCGCCACGCAGGCGCGCTCACCGGCGTGGTGACCGGTCGCCTGGCCCCCGACCCGGCCGCGGTCACCCCGTACGCCGGACTGCGCGACCGGCTCAGCGCCGCCAGCCAGTGCTACGCCCGGGTCGACGGGCGGCCCCGCCCGGCCACCGGCACCGTCGTCAACAGCGGCTTCGAGACCCTGTTCACCGGCGACGGCACCTCGGCGCTCCAGGTCTTCAACGTCGACGCGAACCTCGTCGGCAACGGGGGCGGCCAGCAGGGCATCCGGTTCGCCCGCATCCCGGCGACGGCCACCGTCCTGGTGAACGTGCTGGGCGCCACCCGCACGATCAACACCTACAGCGGCGGCATCGCGGACACGGATCCGCTCAACGCCTACCGCGACCGGCTGCTGTGGAACTTCCCGGACGCCACCACCGTGAACCTGACCGGCGGCGGCCAGTTCCAGGGCAGCTTCCTGATGGGGCAGCAGAGCTCCGAGACCACGATCACCCTGCCCGGCATCAACGGCCGCTTCTTCACCACCGGCTCCGTCACCCACGGCAGCGACACCACCGGGGGCGGCGGCCAGGAGTTCCACGCCTACCCCTTCAACGGGAACCTGCCCGACTGCGGCGGCCCCGTCCCGGTGACCGGTGCGGTCTCCGTCCTCAAGCGGGACGGAGCGACGGGCGCGGCGCTCGCGGGAGCGCGGTTCGAACTGTGGCGGGAGAGCAACGGCACCGCGGGCCTGCAGACCACCGGCCCGGGCGCCGACACCCTGGTCGCCGGGTGCACCACGCCGGCCGACGGCCTGTGCGAGCAGACCACCGGGCTCGGCACGTACTACTGGCGCGAGACCCAGGCGCCCCCCGGCTACGAGCTGCCGGACCAGCCGGTCCACGAGCTGACGCTGACCGCCGAGAACGCGCAGGCCGGCGTCCGCCACGAGGCGGACAACCGGCGCACCCCCGAGCCGCCGGACGGCGCCCGGGTGGTGCTGCGCAAGACGGACCGGGAGACGGGCCTGCCGCTGGCCGGAGCGCGGTTCGAACTGTGGCGGGAGAGCAACGGCACCGCCGGGCTCCAGCCCGTCACCCCGGGCGGTGACACCCGGCTCGACGGCGCCTGCGTCACCGACGCCCAGGGCACCTGCACCGTGGAGCTGCCGGTCGGCCGGACGTACTACTGGCGGGAGACCGCGGTCCCGGCCGGATACGAACCGCCGCAGGACCCGGTCACGGCCTTCGACCTGACCCAGGGCGACGTGGCCGACGGGATCGTCGTCGCCGTCCCCAACACCCGGAGCGAGCGGTACGAGGGCTCCATCCGGGTCCTGAAGAAGGACGCCAAGACCGGGCGGCCGCTGCGTGGCGCGGTCTTCGAGGTGTGGCAGGAGACCAACGGCACCGCCGGCCTGCAGACCCGCGGCATCAACGCCGACCGCCGGGCCGCGGACGGCTGCGCCACGGACCGCGGCGGGGTCTGCGACTTCGGCCCGCTGCCCGAGGGCTGGTACTACCTCGTCGAGACGGCCGTGCCCGAGGGCTACGCGCTGCCCGCCGACCGGGTGACCGGGCCGCTGCGGCTGGACGGCGGCACCCCGGACCGGCGGCTCGTGGTCACGCTCCGGAACGAGCGCGACAGCCACGGCAAGGGCAAGGGCGAGCACGGCAAGGGCGAGCACGGCAAGGGCGAGCACCCGAAGGACGCGAAGGGTCCCCGGGACTGACTCCCCGGCCCAGTACGACGGACGGAGCGACATGAAAGCCAGGACGACGGCGGTACGGCCCATCGGTCTCGCCACCGCGGTGGTGTTCGCCGCGGCGGGCCCGGCCCTTGCCGCTCCGCCGGCGGCACCATCACCCGGCACCGCCCGGGTGGTGCTGCGCAGCACGGACGCGGACACCGGAACACCCCTGCCGGGGGCCCGGTTCGAGCTGTGGCGCGAGACCAATGACCGGGCCGGCCTCCAGAGCACCGGCCCGGCCGGCGACGAACGGCAGGCCGCCGGCTGTGCGACCGGCGCGACGGGCCTGTGCACGGTGGAGCTGGCGACGGGCGAGACGTACTACGCGGTGCAGGTCGCGGTCCCCACCGGCTACCAGCGGCCCGACGAGCCGTTCGCCGGCTTCGACCTGCGCGAGGCCGCCGCCCGGGAGGGGCTCGTCGTCAACGTTCCCAACCGCAGCCGGGACGCTGTCTATAGCGGCGGGATCCAGGTCCGCAAGCGGGACGGGAAGACCGGTGCGCCGCTGCACGGCGCGGTGTTCGAGATCTGGAAGGAGACCAACGGCACCTCCGGCCTGCAGACCGCGGGCCTCGACGCCGACCTGCGCCCGAGGGCCGGCTGCGCCACCGACGCCGACGGCACGTGCGACTTCGAGGGGCTCGCCGACGGGTCGTACTTTCTGGTGGAGAAGGACGTCCCCGAGGGCTATGTGATGCCGGGAAACCCGGTGGCCGGCCCCTGGCGGCTGGACGGCGCATCCGGCCGCCGGATCGTCCTGACCGTCTACAACAAGCGTGCCGAGCAGATCCCCACCGTGGGCGCGGACGACGGCCGCCGGGCCCGGACCGCGCGCTCCGGTGCGCCGCCGGAGTGACCTCCTCACCCCGGCGGCGCAGCAGCGCGCGCCGTACCCCGGCCTCCCGGGTTGGCTGGTCCGTGACCGTCGCGTTCACAGACCGGAGGAGGCCCGGATGGCCGTACGTCACAGGAGCGGCCCGATAGCGCGGATGGCCCTGCTCGGCACCCTGCTCGCACTGTCGGGGCCGCTCGCGGTCCCGGCGGCCGCCGCGGCGGAACCGGAGAGCGCGTGCACCGCGGGCACCGGCCCCTACCAGCGGGAGCTGGAGGACCACCTGGGCCGGCCGGTCGACGGGGTGCAGTCCACCGCGGACTGCTACGCCGTCCGCGCCTTCCAGCGCACGAACGGCATCAGCCCCGCCGACGGCTACCCGGGAGTCGCCACCTATCGCACGATGCTCGTCGTGACGGCCCGCCCCGACCCCAACGCCGCGGGCGACTGCCCCGAGCGCGAACACCGCGTCACCTGCGTGGACCTGGACCGCCAACTGCTGTGGGTGCAGAGGGGGGCCAGGATCGTCTTCCCGCCCGTGCCCATCCGGACCGGGCGGGACTACCAGGAGACCCGTACCGGCTGGCACGAGGTGTACTGGCGCAACAAGAACCACGTCTCCACGCTCTACGGCACCCCCATGCCGCACGCCCAGTTCTTCGACGGGGGCCAGGCCCTGCACGGTTCACCCGGCTCCCTCTACACCACCGGCGGTTCGGCCGGCTGCGTCAACCTCACCGAACCGGACGCGGCACGCCTGTGGGACCTGCTGACCGAGGGCGACGCCGTCTACGTGTGGGGCACTAAACCGGGTACCGAGGACTGATCCGCAAGCCGTCCCGGCGGGCTCAGGGCACTTGGGACGGAACGGTGACACGACCGTGGCTCAACGTAATCCTCCCGTGTGATTTCCTTTCGGCATGCGCGCGACCGTCCGTGCGCGGGGGACATGGGGAGAGCACGAGTGAACCTGCAGCCGATACGCGGCCGCGCCCGGGCGGGCCTGCCGGCCCTTCTGCTGGGAGCGGCCCTGCTGTTCACCACCGCCTGCGGCGGTGGAGGCGGAAAGGGCAACGGCAGCGGCAGCGACAACGCCGGGGGTGGGGGCCGGACCGGTACCGAGGCTTCGACGGCTGTCGTCAGCGTCAAGCCCGACGACGGGGCCAAGGAGGTCGCCACCAGCGGCGTCCTGAAGATAACGAGCACCGGTGGCAAACTCAGCACCGTGACCGTCGCCGACACCAAGGGCAACGCGGTCGAGGGCAAGCTCTCCGACGACGGCGCGAGCTGGGAACCGGTCCGCCACCTGGCCTCGGCCACCGAGTACAAGGTGCACGCGGTCGCCAAGGACGAGGCCGGCCGGGAGTCCGCCAAGGACACCACCTTCACGACCCTCACCCCGACCAACACCTTCGTGGGCCACTACACGCCGGAGGACGGCTCGACCGTCGGCGTGGGCATGCCCGTCTCGATCAACTTCACCCGTGGCATCACCAACCCCGAGGCCGTCGAGAAGGCCATCACCGTGACGGCCGAACCGGCCGTGCCGATCGAGGGCCACTGGTTCGGCAACGACCGCCTCGACTTCCGCCCCGAGAACTACTGGGCCGCGGGCACCAAGGTCACCGTCAAGCTCGCCCTCGACGGCGTCGAGGGCCGCCCGGGGGTCTACGGCAAGCAGACCCGTACGGTCACCTTCACCATCGGCCGCTCCCAGATCTCGACGGTCGACGCGGCCGCCCACACGATGCAGGTCGTCCGTGACGGCCAGGTCCTCAAGGACCTCCCGATCACCGCGGGGGCCCCGTCGACCACGACCTACAACGGCCAGATGGTCATCAGCGAGAAGTACAAGGTCACGCGGATGAACGGCGCGACCGTCGGCTTCGGTGGCGAGTACGACATCTCCGACGTCCCGCACGCCATGCGCCTGTCGCAGTCGGGCACCTTCGTGCACGGCAACTACTGGGCCCCCTCCAGCACCTTCGGCTCGGCGAACGTCAGCCACGGCTGCGTCGGGCTCAAGGACGTCCGCGGTGCGGGTGACTCCAAGCAGCCCGCTGCCTGGTTCTTCAACGAGTCGCTGATCGGCGACGTGGTCGTCGTGAAGAACTCCAAGGACAAGCAGATCGCCCCGGACAACGGCCTCAACGGCTGGAACATGCCGTGGGCGGAGTGGATCGCATAGCGGTCCCGCGCACGACGCGCACGTGATCCGGGTGGCCCGGTGCTGTGACCCACGGCACCGGGCCACTTCACGTTAACCGGCGCTAACCTGACCCGTATGACCATCTCTCTCGAAGTCTCCGAAGGCGTCGGCACCATCCGCCTGGACCGGCCGCCCATGAACGCCCTGGATATCGCCACCCAGGACCGGCTGCGCGAGCTCGCGGTGGAGGCGGCCGACCGGGCCGACGTCCGTGCGGTCGTCCTCTACGGCGGCGAGAAGGTGTTCGCGGCGGGCGCGGACATCAAGGAGATGCAGACGATGGACCACGCGGCGATGGTCGTCCGGTCCCGCGCCCTCCAGGACGCCTTCACCGCCGTCGCCCGCATCCCCAAGCCCGTCGTCGCGGCGATCACCGGCTATGCGCTGGGCGGCGGTTGCGAACTCGCGCTGTGTGCCGACTACCGGATCGCCGCCGACAACGCCAAGCTCGGCCAGCCCGAGATCCTGCTCGGCCTGATCCCGGGCGCGGGCGGCACCCAGCGGCTGTCCCGGCTGGTCGGCCCCTCCCGGGCCAAGGACCTGATCTTCACCGGCCGCATGGTCAAGGCCGACGAGGCGTTCACGCTGGGCCTGGTCGACCGGGTGGTGCCCGCCGGCGAGGTCTACGAGCAGGCGCACGCCTGGGCGTCGAAGCTCGCGCAGGGGCCCGCGATGGCGCTGCGCGCCGCGAAGGAGTGTGTGGACGCGGGCCTGGAGGCCGACATCGACACCGGGCTCACCATCGAACGCAACTGGTTCGCGGGCCTGTTCGCCACCGAGGACCGTGAGCGCGGCATGCGCAGCTTCGTCGAAGAGGGCCCGGGCAAGGCGAAGTTCGTCTGAGCCGGCCGGGCGGTCCTCCCTGGGGGTGGATTAGCCAGGCCTTAAGGCAACCTTAAGGAGAATGGCCGATCAACTCGCCGTGATCATTTTCACGTGGTGCGTCACACCAGGTCAGGGCCCGGTTTCGGGTCGTCCTGCCGCCTCGCGCGCAGGACGGGGCACCCCCTTGGATTTGTTGAATCCGGGGGGTGTTTTCCTGTGGAACGGCCCGGAGGGGCGGGGCGGCCCTCCATGATGGGTGCATGGCGGGCCTGGAGGGTGTGGAACAGCCGCGGCAACGCGGTGGTGCTTCGGCGGTACGGCTCACTACGGCCGCCGAGGAGGAACAGGGCCTCAAGGCGTTGGAGCTGTACGGGAACCCGGCCGAGGCGGAAGTGACGCTGCCGTCCCTGCCGGAGTCGGCCGGAACCGCGCGTCGGCTCACCCAGTGCGTGGTGATCCGCCTCTGGGGCCTCTCGCCGCAGATCTCCGAGCACGCCGTCCTGCTGGTCTCGGAACTCGTCGGCAACGCGGTCCGCCACACCGGCGCCCGCTCCTTCGGCTTACGCATGCTGCGCCGACGCGGCTGGGTCCGGGTGGAGGTGCGCGACCCCTCGCGCGGACTGCCCTGTCTGATGCCGGTGCACGAACTGGACACTTCCGGCCGCGGTCTCTTCCTCGTCGACAAGCTGTCCGACCGCTGGGGTGCCGACCTGTTGCCCCGCGGGAAGATCACCTGGTTCGAGATGCGGGTGGCCGATCGCCAGAATGCCTGAAGCCCCCGGCTCGCCGTGTGGGCGCTGTGGGGGCTTCATGGGTGCGCCGAGGATCGAAGGGGGTGTGATCCTCGGCGTGGTGACTTCGCTCGGGTCAAGGGGAAGTCGTGGCTCCGACTATGACAGACGAGGGCTCGAACGCCAAAAGTCCCTACTTGGACATAAGTGTGCAAATCGCAAGAGTTTCTCTCTAAATCCTAGGTGAGGTGGGCCACTCACCTCGCATTCGATGAATAACTATCGACTGCTCTGAGTAAATCGTTGATCACGTGGCGGATGGGGGGCTCGCTCCGCCTCATCCATGAACGCCGCAAAATGGGTCAATCATTACCTTCCGGGCTATCCGCCCCTTAAATGGGCAGGTGCTCTCACAACCAGGCCGCCGCGCGGCCCTGCGTGCCGCTCTGCGGGCAGCCGGTCTCGGCGCGGCCGGCGCCGCGACCGCCGGCCTGGCCGCCGGCTGCGGCCCGGGCCGCCCGGCCGCCGGGCCCTCCTCGCCACCCCCCGCCCCGTCCCGCCCGGCCAAGCCCGCCCGGGCGCCGGCCCCCGCCGTCCCGCGCCGGTTCGCGGGGCAGCCCGTGGAGATCGGCCACGGTCCGCGCGACCGCGCCCGGGTCGCCCTCACCTTCCACGGCAACGGGGAGCCCGCCCTCGCGCGCGCGGCGCTGGACGAGGCGGAGAAAGGGGGAGCGCGCGTCACCGTCCTGGCGATCGGCTCCTGGCTCGACGCCCACCCCGGCATGGCCCGCCGGATCCTCGACGGCGGTCACGAACTCGGCAACCACACCCAGCGCCATCTCGCGATCAACGACATGGCCGAGGCGGAGGCCTACGCCGAGATCACCGACTGCGCCCAGCGCCTCAAGCGGCTCACCGGCTCCATCGGCACCTGGTTCCGTCCCTCCGGGACGCAGTACGCGACCCCCCTGGTCCAGAAGCTGGCCCAGCGGGCCGGCTACCCGCACGTCCTCTCGTACGACGTCGACTCCCTCGACTTCACCTCGCCCGGCGCCGCGGCCGTCACCCGCAACGTCACCGGGACGATCCTGCCCGGATCCGTGGTGAGCCTGCACTTCGGCTACGCGGACACGGTCGACGCGTTGCCTTCCCTCCTCGAAGAACTCGCGCGCCGCAAGCTGCGCGCGGTGACCACCACGGAGCTGCTGACGCCATGAAGACCAACCGCCTTCCCCGGAATACCGGCGTGCTGCTGGCCGCTCTGGTCCTCGCCGCCCTGGCCGGCTGCGGGTCGGCCGGAAAGGGGCCCGCCGAGGCGCTCGGCACCAAGGGCCCGGCCGCACCCGCCAAGGCCGTACCGGCCGCCCCGCCCGGGCTGCCCGGAATGCCGCCCCTGCTGGATCCGAACGACGTCTACGCGGCGGACCGGCCGGGCAAACTCTCCCCGGTGGTCAAGGACTTCCCGTCCCGCGTCTACGTGCCGAACACCAACTCCAACACGGTGTCCGTCATCGACCCGGAGACCTACCAGGTCATCGACACCATCCCGGTCGGGGTCCAGCCCCAGCACGTCGTCCCCTCCTGGGACCTGAAGACCCTGTGGGTCAACAACAACCGGGGCCACACGCTCACGCCGATCAACCCTGCGACCGGCGAGGCCGGCAAGCCCGTCGAGGTGCACGACCCGTACAACCTGTACTTCACGCCCAACGGCAAGTACGCGGTCGTCATGGCTTCGATGGACCAGGAGCTCGTCTTTCGCGACCCGCACACCATGGACCGCGTGAAAACCGTCCCGGTGACCTGTTACGGAGTCAACCACGCCGACTTCTCCGCCGACGGCCGCTACTTCATCGTCAGCTGCGAGTTCTCCGGCGAACTCCTCAAGGTCGACACCGAGCGGATGGAGGTCGTCGGCCAGCAGAAGCTGCCGTTCGAGGGCGCGATGCCCCAGGACGTCAAGGTCTCCCCGGACGGCAAGACCTTCTATGTGGCCGACATGATGGCGCACGGCATGTGGGTGCTCAGCGGCGACACGTTCGAGACGCCCAAACTGCTGCCCACCGGCGAAGGCTGCCACGGGCTCTACGTGAGCCGCGACTCCAAGGAGATGTACGTCTCCAACCGCGGCGAGGGCACCATCTCCGTCTACAACTTCCCGCAGAAGAAGCTCACCAAGAAGTGGACGCTGCCGGACGGCGGCAGCCCCGACATGGGAGGCGTCTCCGCCGACGGCAAGGTGCTGTGGCTGTCCGGGCGCTACGACTCCGAGGTGTACGCGATCGATACCGTGACGGGCAAGCAGCTCGCCCGGATCCCGGTGGGCGGTGGCCCCCACGGACTCGCCGTCTACCCGCAGCCCGGCCGCTACTCGCTCGGCCACACCGGCATCTTCCGGTAGGCGGGATCCCCGGCCGCCGCCGGTGCGGCCGGGGAGCGGAGGGCCCGGCCCCGGGGCGTCCGCCCGACAGGGGTGGCGCTACCCTGGGCCGGTCAGCAAGCACCAAGAAGGGGTGGACCCAGTGGCGGACATCGAGAGCGCACGGGCTACGTTCGACAGGTTCGACGTGAACGGTGACGGCTTCGTCACGGCCGACGAGTACAGCGCCGCGATGCGCGCGATGGGCGACGTCCACGTGACCCCGGCCGTCGCGGACTCCGTCGTCGCGGCCAAGGACGCCAACGGCGACAAGCTGCTGAGCTTCGACGAGTTCTGGGCCTCCCTGAACAAGTAGTCCCCGGCCTCCCGCCCGGCCCCCGAGGCCCGGGCGGGAGTACGCGTCAGACGGACGGTCCGGGCGGGTCCTCCATGTCGCCGACCTCGGCGAGGGCCTCCTCCAGCCAGGTCAGCCAGAACGTCTCCAGGGCGATCCCGCCGTGCAGCACGAGCCGGCGCAGCCGGTCCGCCACGGCGTCGCGCCCCGGCGGGAAGTCCTTCTCCTCGATGGCCTCGTACTGCGCCAGCTGGCGCCGGTGCAGGTCCAGATGACGCCGCAGCTCGGGGCCGAGGCCCTGTGGCCCCACCACGCCGGCCGCCCGGATTCGCAGCAGCAGCGGATCGCGCATCGGCTTCGGGTCCTGGCTCTCCGCCACCCACCGGGCGAGCTCCGTGCCGCCCGCGGGCAGCACCTCGTACTCCTTCTTCTGACCCCGCACGGGCGCCTCGCTCGGCAGCGCGCGGATCAGCCCGGCCTCCTCCAGCCGCCCGAGCTCGCGGTAGATCTGCTGGTGCGTCGCCGACCAGAAGTACCCGATCGACTTGTCGAACCGCCGGGTCAGCTCCAGCCCGGACGAGGGCTTCTCGAGCAGGGCGGTGAGGATGGCGTGCGGCAGGGACATGCCGCCATCCTAGGTTCGCCGCGGTCCGGGCAGCGCGACCACCTCCGCACCACCCTCCCCGTACGGGCCAGGCCCGGTGGCGGGCGCCCGGCACGCTGCGCAGGCTGGGTGCGTGACTGCCGACGAGAACACCGCGAACCGCCCGCACTACGCCGACCTCACCGCCGTCTACGTCAACTGCACGCTCAAGCGCTCGCCCGAGACCAGCAACACCGAGGGCCTGATCGACAAGAGCCGAGCGGTGATGGAGTCCGCGGGCGCCCGCACCTCCCTCATCCGCGCCGTCGACCATGACATCGCGACGGGCGTCTGGCCGGACATGACCGAGCACGGCTGGGAGAGCGACCAGTGGCCCGTCCTCTACAGCCAGATCATGGACGCCGACATCCTGGTCCTGTGCGGGCCCATCTGGCTCGGCGACAACAGCTCCGTGATGAAGAAGGTGATCGAGCGGCTCTACGCCTGCTCCTCGCTGCTGAACGAGCACGGCCAGTACGCATACTACGGCCGGGTCGGCGGAGCGCTGATCACCGGGAACGAGGACGGCGTCAAACACTGCGCCATGAACGTCCTCTACAGCCTCCAGCACCTCGGCTACGCGATCCCGCCGCAGGCCGACGCGGGCTGGATCGGCGAGGCCGGCCCGGGCCCGTCCTACCTGGACCCCGGCTCGGGCGGCCCCGAGAACGACTTCACCAACCGCAACACCGCCTTCATGTCCTGGAACCTCATGCACCTGGCGGCGCTGCTCAAGCGCTCCGGCGGCATCCCGGCGCACGGCAACCAGCGCTCCCTGTGGGACGCCGGCTGCCGCTTCGACTTCCCCAATCCCGAGCACCGATGAGTCCGGGCCCGGGGCGCGAAGGCCTCGGGCCGGGCCGTCCGCGGCCGGTTCAGTGCGCGATGTCCACCACGAACCGCTCGGGCGAGTGCAGGCTGTAGGCGCGGTAGTACGGAAGGGTGTCGAAGGCGGCGCCGAAGGTCACGTACCCCTCGTAGTCGCCCGTCATGGCGAGCCCCTTGAGCTTGGTGAGGTAGATCCTCTGAAGCTTGGGGCCGTGGTACACGCTCTCGCCCGCGTCGTCGTGCGCGGCGGCGGGGTTGAGCCTGATCTCCAGGAAGTACGTCCCGGCCAGAGGCACGGGCTTGCCGGAGCCGTCGTACCTCAGCTGTGCGACGGGCGTGACGGTCACCGTGGGCGTGTACCCCTCCAGGTCGACGACGATCCGGTCGTATCCGGAGTGCCCGCCCCAGCGGGCGTTCACGACGAGCGGGGTCGGGACCTCGGTGGAGGCGAGTGAGGAGGCGGAGGCGGGCGAGGCGAACGCCAGTCCGGCGGCGAGCAGCGCGCCGGAGGCCAGAGCCACGAACCGCCGGAGACGTGTGTGGATCATGTTGTCCCCCCGATTCTCAAGAGACGGGGACTGATGGCACCACCTGGGACGCCGCTCCGGGCTCCTCCGGTTCCACCGGGTGGACGGTGTACCGGACGCCGCAGGGGCTCGGCGCAACCCGCGCCGGGCCCCTGCGGTCACCAGGAGGGCATCAGCACTCGATGACGTTGACCGCGAGGCCGCCGCGGGCGGTCTCCTTGTACTTGACCTTCATGTCAGCGCCGGTCTCCTTCATGGTCTTGATGACCTTGTCGAGGGAGACCTTGTGCGAGCCGTCGCCGCGCATCGCCATCTTGGCGGCGGTGACGGCCTTGACCGCGGCCATGCCGTTGCGCTCGATGCAGGGGATCTGGACCAGTCCGCCGACCGGGTCGCAGGTCAGGCCCAGGTTGTGCTCCATGCCGATCTCGGCGGCGTTCTCGACCTGCTCCGGCGTGCCGCCCAGCACCTCGGCGAGGGCGCCGGCCGCCATCGAGCAGGCCGATCCCACCTCACCCTGGCAGCCGACCTCGGCGCCGGAGATCGACGCGTTCTCCTTGAACAGCATGCCGATCGCGCCCGCAGCGAGCAGGAAGCGGACCACGCCGTCCTCGTCCGCGCCCGGCACGAAGTTCATGTAGTAGTGCAGCACGGCCGGCAGGACGCCCGCGGCGCCGTTCGTCGGGGCCGTCACGACCCGGCCGCCCGCCGCGTTCTCCTCGTTGACCGCCATCGCGTAGATCGTCGTCCACTCGCTGCGGTGCATCATCGGGTCGCCCTCGGTGCGCAGCTGGCGCGCCGTGGAGGCGGCGCGGCGCTTGACCCGCAGGCCGCCCGGGAGGATGCCCTCGCGGGACATGCCGCGCGAGACGCAGGACTGCATGACGCGCCAGATCTCCAGGAGGCCCTCGCGGATCTCCTCCTCCGTACGCCAGGCCTTCTCGTTCTCCAACATCAGGGAGGAGATCGACAGGCCGGTCTCGTCGGCCAGCCGCAGCATCTCGTCACCGGAGCGGAAGGGGTACTTCAGCACCGTGTCGTCGAGCTTGATCCGGTCCTCGCCCACCGCGTCCTCGTCGACGACGAAACCGCCGCCGACCGAGTAGTAGGTCTTCTCCAGCAGAGGGGTGCCGGCCTCGTCGTACGCGAAGAGCGTCATGCCGTTCGCGTGGTACGGCAGGGACCGCCGGCGATGCAGGATCAGCTGGTTCGGCTCGTCGAAGGCGATCTCGTGGACGTCGCCTATCTCCGCCCCGAGCAGCCGCAGGCGGCCGCTCCTGCGGATGCGATCCACCTCGTCGTCCGCCGTCTCCACGTCCACGGTGCGGGGGGAGTGGCCTTCCAGACCGAGCAGCACGGCCTTGGGCGTGCCGTGGCCGTGGCCGGTCGCGCCGAGGGAGCCGAAGAGCTCTGCCCGCACGGAGGCCGTCTGGGCGAGCACGCCGTCCTTCTTCAGTCGCGTCACGAACATGCGCGCGGCGCGCATCGGACCGACCGTGTGGGAGGAGGAGGGACCGATGCCGATGGAGAAGAGGTCGAAGACGGAGATGGCCACGGTGGCGGACTCCCTTGTCTGCTCGTGGGGTGGGAGGGGGCAGGAGAGGCGGATTGTTCAGATTTTGTCCGACAGACGAGCTTAACGCGGTGCGGTGAACGTCCTGGCTGCCGGACGAGGTGGGAAGGATTACGTGGACAGGTCGGGAAGGTGTCCACTCGCGCCGCGGGGGCGCGGCGCCGGGCCCCGCCGGCTGCCGGAGACCGGCCCCGGCGCTGGGCGGCAGGGGTGTCCGCCCGCCCGGGGCGGGTGCCGGACGCGCCGGGGTGGACGCCGGCGGGTACGGGAAGGGCCCGGCCCGTGCGCAGACGACGAGGCCGGGCCCTTTCGCGCCGCCGCTAGAGCGACGGGTACAGCGGGAACTTCGCGGCGAGCGCCGAGACGCGCGCCTTGAGGCCCTCGGCGTCGTACGTCGGCTTCAGCGCCTGCGCGATGATCTCGGCGGCCTCGGTGAAGGCCTCGGCGTCGAAACCGCGGGTGGCGAGGGCCGGCGTGCCGATCCGCAGACCCGAGGTCACCATCGGCGGCCGCGGGTCGTTCGGGATGGCGTTGCGGTTGACCGTGATGCCGACCTCGTGCAGGCGGTCCTCGGCCTGCTGGCCGTCCAGCTCGGAGTTGCGCAGGTCGACCAGGACCAGGTGCACGTCGGTGCCGCCGGTGAGGACGTCCACGCCCACGGCCTTGACGTCGTCCTGGACCAGGCGGGCGGCGAGGATCTTCGCGCCTTCCAGGGTGCGCTCCTGGCGCTCCTTGAACTCGGGCGAGGCGGCGACCTTGAAGGAGACGGCCTTGGCCGCGATCACGTGCTCCAGCGGACCGCCCTGCTGGCCGGGGAAGACCGCAGAGTTGATCTTCTTGGCCAGTTCCTGCGTCGACAGGATGACACCGCCGCGCGGACCGCCGAGGGTCTTGTGCGTGGTGGTGGTGACGACGTGGGCGTGCGGCACCGGGTTCGGGTGCAGGCCCGCGGCGACCAGACCGGCGAAGTGCGCCATGTCGACCATCAGGTAGGCGCCGACCTCGTCCGCGATGCGGCGGAAGGCGGCGAAGTCCAGCTGGCGCGGGTAGGCGGACCAGCCGGCGACGATCAGCTGCGGCTTTGACTCCTTGGCGAGGCGCTCGACCTCGGCCATGTCCACCTGGCCGGACTCGTCCACGTGGTAGGGGACCACGTTGTAGAGCTTGCCGGAGAAGTTGATCTTCATGCCGTGGGTCAGGTGACCGCCGTGGGCCAGATTCAGGCCCATGATCGTGTCGCCCGGCTTGAGCAGCGCGAACATCGCGGCGGCGTTCGCCTGCGCACCGGAGTGCGGCTGGACGTTCGCGGCCTCGGCGCCGAACAGCGCCTTGATGCGGTCGATCGCGATCTGCTCGACCACGTCGACGTGCTCGCAGCCGCCGTAGTAGCGGCGGCCCGGGTAGCCCTCGGCGTACTTGTTGGTGAGGACCGAGCCCTGGGCCTCCATGACGGCGACCGGAGCGAAGTTCTCCGACGCGATCATCTCCAGGGTGGACTGCTGGCGCACGAGCTCCGCGTCGACGGCTGCGGCGACGTCGGGGTCGAGCTCGTGGAGAGGGGTGTTCAGTACAGACATCAGGATCCCCTGGGGTCAGTTACCGGCGGTGAGCGTGGTGTACTCCTCGAAGGAGAGCGCGTCCTTGGGCTCCTCGGAGAGGCGGACCTTGAACAGCCAGCCGCCCTCGAACGGGGCGGTGTTCACGAGCGCCGGGTCGTCGACGACGTCCTGGTTGGCCTCGACGATCTCGCCGGAGACCGGGGAGTACAGGTCGCTGACCGACTTGGTCGACTCCAGCTCGCCGCAGGTCTCGCCCTCGGTCACGGTGTCGCCGACCTCGGGGAGCTGGGCGTAGACGACGTCACCGAGCGCGTTGGCCGCGAACTCCGTGATACCGACCGTCGCGACGCCGTCCACGACGTCCGACAGCCACTCGTGCTCCTTGGTGTAACGCAGCTTCTCGGGGTTGCTCATGGCCTGATTCTCCTGGATGCGGGGGAGTGGATACGAACTGCGGTCTTGGGTACTGAGACGACGCCGTACGGCTGCCCGGACGGCGGACGTCGTGCGCGGAGGGCTACTTCTGCCGCTTGTAGAACGGCAGCGCGACGACCTCGTACGGCTCATGCGTACCGCGAATGTCGACGCCGACGCCGGAGGTGCCGGGCGCGGCGTGCTCCGCGTCCACGTACGCCATCGCGATCGGCTTGCCCAGCGTCGGGGACGGGGCGCCCGAGGTGACCTCGCCGATGACCTTGCCGTCGGCGACGACGGGGAAGCCGGCGCGCGGGACGCGGCGGCCCTCGGCGATCAGGCCGACCAGCTTGCGCGGGGCCTGGTCGGCGGCCTTCTCGGCGGCGGCCTCCAGGGCGGCGCGGCCGACGAAGTCCCCCTCCTTCTCGAACTTCACGACCCGGCCCAGACCTGCGTCGAACGGGGTCAGGGAGGTGGTCAGCTCGTGCCCGTACAGCGGCATGCCCGCCTCCAGGCGCAGGGTGTCGCGGCAGGACAGGCCGGCCGGAACCAGGCCGACGCCCTCGCCGGCCTTGGTCAGCGCCTGCCACAGCTCCACGGCGTGCTCGGGGGCGACGAACAGCTCGAAGCCGTCCTCGCCGGTGTAGCCGGTGCGTGCGATCAGCGCGGGCACGCCCGCGACGGTGCCCGGCAGGCCCGCGTAGTACTTCAGGCCGTCGAGGTCGGCGTCGGTGAGCGACGCCAGGATGCCGGGGGACTCCGGACCCTGCACGGCGATCAGCGCGTACGCGTCGCGGTCGTCGCGGACCTCGGTGTCGAAGCCGGCGGCACGCTCGGTCAGGGCGTCGAGGACGACCTGGGCGTTGGAGGCGTTGGCGACGACCATGTACTCGGTCTCGCCGAGGCGGTAGACGATCAGGTCGTCGACGATCCCGCCGTCCTCCTGGCAGATGTGCGTGTAGCGGGCACGGCCGACACCGACGGTGGAGATGTTGCCGACCAGCGCGTAGTCCAGGGCCTTGACGGCCTCCGGGCCGGTCAGCGTGATCTCGCCCATGTGCGACAGGTCGAAGAGGCCGGCCTTGGTGCGTACGGCGTTGTGCTCGTCGCGCTCGCTGGCGTACCGCAGCGGCATGTCCCAGCCCGCGAAATCGGTCATGGTCGCACCGAGCGAACGGTGCAGCGCATCGAGGGCGGTCAGGCGGGGGGCAGTGCTCATGGGTGTGGCTCCCGGGTCCCAGGGCATCGACATGACATGACGAGGACGTTCCTCCCCATCTGTCATCGGAACCTGAGAGGTTCGCCGAGAGTTCCGCCGATCGTCCGATCGCCGGTCTCCCCGACTTGCACCTTGGGTGGAGCTGGCGCGCAGCTCGCTTTTCAGATCTGCCTCATCCACGCGGTACGGGGCCTGAGAGATTCAAGGGAGGTTCTTGCTCCTTCGGCGCCCGGCACGGCCTCGCGGCCTGCCGGGACTCTCCCGCGCGGATTCAAGCGGCCGGTATGCAGTTGGTCCAGATGGCGCACATCATTGCACGGCATGCTCGGGATCGGGGGTGGGGGTCCGAAAGTTCGTACGCCCCTCCGAACGGGCCGAGTGGAACCGTGGATGCCGGATTACCGTCTCTTTACACTCGGTGGGAAGGGTCCCGGTGGCCCGACGCGGGGGGAAGGCGAGCACTGTGCGGAGATTCGGAGTGGTGACGGCGACGGGAGCCGTCGAAGCGGTGCCGGCCCAGCGGCGCGGCGCGCGCGAGCGCGGGAGGGCTGCCGACGGCGGCCTCGGCCCCGTGCGCGACCTGCGCGGCCCCGCACTGCGCGGACCCCGGCGGCTCGGCTTCGCCGAGGGCGACATCGTCGTGGTCTCCGGGCTGCCCGGCGGCGGCAAGAGCACGCTGATCAAGCGAGCCGCGCCGGAGGGCGGCGCCGTCGACTCCCAGGACACCCGTGAACGCTGGGAGCGCCGGATGCCCGCCCGGCTGCCCTACGCCGTCTACCGCCCGCTGGTACGCGCCGCGCACTACTGGGGGCTGTACCGGATCCTGCGCTCCGGCGACTCCGTCGTCGTCCACGACTGCGGCACTCAGAGCTGGGTGCGCGCCCTGCTCTCCGCGGCCGCGCGCCGCCGGGGCCGGTCGCTGCACCTCGTCCTCCTGGACAGCAGCCCCGAGGAGGCGCTCTCCGGCCAGGCCGCGCGGGGCCGGGGGGTGTCTGCCTACGCCTTCGCCCGCCACCGCGGCGCCGTGGGCCGCCTGCTGCGCGACGCCGAGGCGGGCCGCCCGCCCGCCGGCTGCGCCTCCGCGACCCTGCTGGACCGCCGCTCGGCCGCCGCCGTGACGGGGATCGGTTTCCACGGCTGACCGCCGGGCCGGGCCGACCCGGATCCCCGGCGGCGGTGCCCGCCCCGCGGCCGGTACCCTGCGGGGCGACACGCGCGGGACCGCACGTGCGGGACCAGACAGGGGCAGGGGCAGATGCAGGGCAGCGGCTGGCCGGAAAATGAGCTGGAGCAGGTGCTCGGGGCGGCGCTCGGGCAGCCGGACGCCGGCGGCCGGATCCTGGAGGTGCTCGGGCGCAGCAGGGTGTGGGTGCCCCTGCCGGGCGGCGGCGGCCCCGACACGGCCGGTCTGGACCTGCCCACCATGGACATCGGCGGGGCGGCGTACGTCCCGGTCTACAGCTCCGAGGCCCAGTTCCTCGCCTGTGTCGGCCCCGGCATGGACTTCGCGGTGGCCCCGGCGGTCGAGTTCGCCCGGGGGCTGCCCCCGCAGCTCGGCATCGCGGTCAATCCGGAGGGCGCCGTCGGCGTCCCGCTGCCCCCGCCCGCCGTCGCCGAGCTCTGCCGTGCGGGCCGCAGCCCGCTCGACGGCTCCGCGACCGGCGGCCGCGTACGGCTCTTCGAGCCCGACTGGCAGGAGGACCCGGTGGACTTCCTGGCTGCCGCCGGCGAGGAGTTCCGCGCCACCGGAGTGGTCGCGGCGGCGCACCGCTGCCTCGCCAGCGTCGAGGGCGGGGCACCGGAACTCTTCGTCGGTGTCCGCCTGGCGGGGTGGGAGCCACAGATGCGGGAGGCGCCGATGGAGGCGCTCGGACGCGCCCTGGCGCGCGTTCCGGCGCCGTGGCCCGTGCAACTGATCCTCCTGGACGCGGCCCAGGACCCGGTCACGGACTGGATTCGTGAGCGCGTACGCCCCTTCTACCTCGCGTAGGGCCGCTTAAGCTGGTTACATCTCCCGGCCGCACGCATGAGCGCTGGCCCGGGTAAGGCACGCGTGGAGCGACGGGCGGACGAAGAGGGGTACCGGGTGAGTGCGTCAGGCACGGCCGCGGCCGGGCAGGTCGAGCACATGATGCGCCAGGTGACTCCCGGGCGCTACGAGAGCTACGAGTCACTGCTGCGGGCCCTGTCCGAGGGCCGGCTGTGGATGCTGCTGTGGCAGGGGCAGCCGGGGTCCCCGGACGCCCAGTACGGCGGCATGGAGGTCGAGGGGCTCGGCTACGCCCCCTGCGTCACCTCCCCCCAGGAACTGGCCGCGAGCGGCTGGAACCGGGGCTACGAAGTGGTCACGGGGCGGGACATCGCCCGCGCCCTCTACCCGGACCGCTGGGGTCTGTGGCTCAACCCGCATGCCCAGGGCGGCGGCCTCGGCGTGCCCTGGGCCGACCTGCGCCGCATCGCGACCGGCCTGGACCGGATGCCCGCGGGCCCACTGCGGCTGTCCGAGCCCAGCATCGAACTGCCCCAGTTCTACGGTCTGCTGACCCAGCATGCGCACCGCACACCGGCCGTGCGGTCGCTGCGCCGCGCCTGGGTGCAGCCGGCACTCGGGTCCCCTTACCTCGCCGTCGGGCTCGACCTGTACGACGCCTCCGCGCCCGCGCTGGAATCCGTACGGGAAATGATGCGCCAGTCGGTCGGGGCGGTGCCCGAGGGCGTCCCGGTGTGCACCGTCGCGCTGGGCGACGAGCACGACCCCGTGGCGATGTGGCTGCGGGCGCAGACCCGGCCCTTCTACGACCGCGAGGGCCAGGCCCCGGCGTACTGACCCGGCCCGCCCCCAGGAGCCCCCGCGGACCCGCGGGGGCTCCTGGCGCGAAATCCGCATATCGAGACGTCCATCTCGAAGGCCGCACCGGTCCCATCGGTGCGGCCTTCGGCATATCCGCTGAATAGGCCCAAGATTCACGTCTGAAAGGGCAGTTGGGTCTGATGTCCGTTCCGCGCCGAACGCGCGGTGTTTCACCGCTCAACAGGCCTGGCGGTTCGGATAGCGGAAGGTGTAAGCCCAGATCACGGTTGCGCATCACATCCCCGGGGGGTCTGGCGGGCGGTTGAGAGCGCGTTGAAGACTCCCCCCACCGAAGGCCGGTCCATCTCACGAACACCGGCTCTTCACGTGCACTTCCGGCACATTTTCTCGCCAATCGCACCACCAGCGACGCCGATTGAACCAAGCCGCCACAGCGGCGGGCATGGGCCGGCCACCGTCGGCCGAGAGGGGTCCCCACCACGATGACGGCACCACTGCACGACACCAACGCGGCCGAGTCCGCGGCCGTGGCCACCCCCGACGTTCCGCAGAAGGCGATCGAGGGCCGCTCGCTCGGCCGGATCGCGTGGACCAGACTCAAGCGCGACAAGGTGGCGATGGCCGGCGGCGCGGTCGTGCTGCTCCTCGTCGTGCTGGCCGCGCTGTCGCAGCCGATCCAGTGGGTGTTCGGCCTGGACCCGGACGCGCTGCACCAGGACCTCATCGACCCCTCCCTGGCCACTCCGATCGGCTCCTTCGGCGGTATCAGCTGGGAGCACCCCCTCGGCGTGGAGCCGAAGTTCGGCCGCGACATCGCCACCCGCATCCTGGAAGGCTCCTGGGTCTCCCTGCTGGTCGCCTTCGGGTCGACCCTCCTCTCGGTGCTGATCGGCTCGGTGCTGGGCGTCGTCGCCGGGTACTACGGAGGCTGGGCCGACACGGTGATCAGCCGCATGATGGACACCTTCCTCGCCTTCCCGCTGCTGCTCTTCGCGATCTCCATCTCGGCCGCCCTCCAGGGCGGGGCCTTCGGGCTGGAGGGACTGCCGCTGCACATCGGCGTGCTGATCTTCGTGATCGGCTTCTTCGGCTGGCCCTACATCGGGCGCATCGTGCGCGGCCAGACGCTGTCGCTGCGCGAGCGGGAGTTCGTCGACGCGGCCCGCAGCCTCGGCGCCCGCGGCCCCTTCATCGTCTTCCGGGAGCTGCTGCCCAATCTGGTGGCGCCGATCCTCGTCTACGCCACCCTGCTCATCCCGACCAACATCCTCTTCGAGGCCTCTCTGAGCTTCCTCGGCGTGGGTATCCAGCCACCGCAGGCCTCGTGGGGCGGAATGCTCAGCTCCGCCGTGGACTACTACAAGGTCGACCCGATGTTCATGGTCGTCCCGGGCACGGCGATCTTCCTCACCGTGCTCGCCTTCAACCTCCTCGGCGACGGCCTGCGCGACGCCCTGGACCCCAAGAGCTCGCGCTGATCCGCCCGTCTCCCGGGCATCCGGCCGAGGCACCGCCCGTACCACCACCACTCCGAATCAGGGGGCATCACTCCGTCATGAGAAGCAGGTCGAGAAAAGCCGCGGTGCTTGCCGCCGCCATCACCGTCGCCCTCACCGCCTCCGCCTGCAATGGTGGTGACAAGACCGCCGGCGACGACAAGTCGGCCGGATCCAACGCCGCCGTCAAGGGCGTGGTCAACGCCTCCGACAAGCAGGGCGGAACGCTCGTCTACGAGGCGTCCGACACCCCCGACTCCTTCGACCCCGGCAACACCTACTACGGCTTCGTCTTCAACTTCAGCCGCCTGTACGCCCGTCCGCTGACCACCTTCGCTCCCGGCGCCGGAGCCGAGGGCAACAAGGTCGTCCCGGACCTCGCCGAGAGCCTCGGCACCCCCAGTGACGGCGGTGCCACCTGGACGTACAAGATTCGCAAGGGCGTGAAGTACAGCGACGGTACGGAGATCACCTCCAAGGACGTCAAGTACGCCGTCGAGCGGAGCAACTTCGCCCGTGACGTGCACTCCAACGGCCCGAACTACCTCGCGCAGTACCTCAAGGACAACGAGACCCCCTACGAGGGCCCGTACAAGGACAAGTCCGACACGGGGCTGCAGTCCATCGAGACCCCCGACGACCAGACGATCGTCTTCAAGCTGAAGCAGCCCTTCGCCGAGTTCGACTACCTGCTGGCGAACCCGCAGTCGGCCCCCGTGCCGAAGGCCAAGGACAACGGCGCGGACTATGTGAAGAACATCGTCTCCTCGGGCTCGTACATGTTCGAGAGCTACGAGCACGACAAGCAGGCGGTCCTGGTCCGCAACCCCAACTGGGACGCCTCCACGGACCCGCTGCGCAAGCAGCTCCCGGAGAAGATCGTCGTCAAGCTGAAGGTCAACCAGGAGACGATCGACTCCAACCTGAAGGCCGGCAACACCCACATCGACATCGTCGGCAACGGTGTGGCCCAGCAGACCCAGACCGAGCTGCTGACCTCGAAGGACCCCAACACCGACAACGCCGAGGGCGGTCGCCTGGTCTACATGGCGATGAACACCAAGGTGGCGCCCTTCGACAACGTGGAGTGCCGCAAGGCGGTCCAGTACGCGATCGACAAGGTGTCGGTGCAGACCGCGTTCGGCGGTCCCACCCGCGGCGCCATCGCCAGCACCGTCCTGCCGACCGACATCCCGGGGCACGTGGACTTCAACACCTACGAGACCCCTGACAACAAGGGCGACGAGGCCAAGTCCAAGGCCGCGCTGACCGCCTGCGGACAGCCGAACGGCTTCGAGACCACCATCACCGCGCGCAACGACCGCGCCGGCGAGGTCGACATGGCCACGGCCATCCAGGCGTCCCTGAAGAAGGTCGGGATCAACGTCAAGATCCAGCAGTTCCCGGCCGGCAAGTACTTCAGCGACTACGCGGGCGTCCCGAAGTTCACCGAGGACAACAAGATCGGCCTCATGATGATGCAGTGGGGCGCCGACTGGCCGAGCGGCTTCGGCTTCCTCCAGCAGGTCGTCCACGGTGACGCGATCAGCAAGACCGGTAACACCAACCTGTCGCAGCTGAACGACCCCGAGATCAACAAGATGCTGAACGACAACATCGCCAACACCGACGCCGCCGCGCGCGAGAAGGTCTACGGCGAGATCGACAAGAAGGTCATGGACCAGGCGGTCATCGTGCCCCTGACCTACTTCAAGGTCCTGCACTACCGCTCGCCCAAGCTCACCAACGTGGTCTCCAACCCGGCGTGGAGCGGTCAGTACGACTACCTCAACATCGGCCTGAAGTAAACCCGGACGCCAAGTCCTCAGGCAGTTCGACCCTCTCAGCCAGATCTGCCAGAACCGTGGAAGGCAGGTGAAGGCAGCAGCGCGCGCGCCGGTCCGTACCGCCCCCCGACCGGGGGCGGTACGGACCGGCGGACGCCGAAGCCGACCCCCGTGTTTGTGTACATCGTCCGGCGGCTGTTCGCCGCGGTGTTCCTGCTGCTCGTTGTCAGCGCGATCACCTTCGCGATCTTCTTCCTGCTGCCCCGGCTGGCCGGCGGCACGGCCGACTCGCTGGCCACGCAGTACGTGGGCAAGAACCCCTCGCCCGAGTCCATCGCCGCGGTCAAGAAGAACCTCGGCTTCGACCAACCCCTGTACGCGCAGTACTGGGAGTTCCTGAGGGGCATCTTCGCGGGCCGCGAGTTCAACTACGGCCCCAGCCCCTCGCAGTGCAACGCCCCCTGCCTGGGCTACTCCTTCAAGGACCACGTCGAGGTCTGGCCCGACATCGTGAGCCGGTTGCCCGTCACCGCCTCCCTCACCCTGGGGGCGGCCGCCATCTGGCTGGTCACCGGTGTCACCACGGGCGTGGTGTCGGCCCTGCGGCCCGGCTCGCTCTTCGACCGGCTCGCGATGGGCGTGGCCCTCGCCGGCGTCTCCCTGCCGATGTTCTTCACCGGCACCCTCGCGCTGGCCGTCTTCGTCTTCAACTGGCCGGTGTTCACCAACGTCTACGTGGACTTCTCCGACGACCCGGCCGCCTGGGTCCAGGGACTGGTCCTGCCCTGGTGCACGCTGGCCTTCCTCTACTCCGCGCTCTACGCACGGCTCACCCGGGCCGGAATGCTGGAGACCATGAGCGAGGACTACATCCGCACCGCCCGGGCCAAGGGCCTGCGCGAGCGGGTGGTCGTCACCCGCCACGGACTGCGCTCCGCGCTGACCCCGATCGTGACCATCTTCGGCATGGACTTCGGGCTGCTCCTCGGCGGCGCGATCGTCACCGAGACGGTCTTCTCCTACCACGGCGTCGGCGAGTACGCCTACCAGGCGATCGCGGTCAACGACCTGCCGAAGATCCTCGGCGTGACCCTGTTCGCCGCCTTCTTCATCGTGTTCTGCAACCTGGTGGTCGACCTCGTCTACGCCATCATCGACCCGAGGGTGAGGCTGTCGTGACCGACCCGACTCAGAAGGGGAAGGGCGTCAGCGCCGACGCCCGTACCGCGGACGCCGCCTCCACCGGCACGGCCCTCTCGGCGGATCCGGTCGCAGGCCGTCCCGCCGAGGCCTTCCTCGACGTCCGCGACCTCAAGGTGCACTTCCCCACCGACGACGGAGTCGTCAAATCGGTGGACGGGCTCTCCTTCCAGCTGGAGAAGGGACAGACCCTCGGCATCGTGGGCGAGTCCGGCTCCGGCAAGTCGGTCACCTCGCTGGCCGTCATGGGCCTGCACCGGGCGGGCAACGCCGACCGCTCCAGCGTCGAGATGTCGGGCGAGATCTGGCTCGGGGGCAGGGAACTGCTGACGGCCGATCCCGAGGAGGTGCGCAGGCTGCGGGGCCGCGACATGGCGATGATCTTCCAGGACCCGCTGAGCGCGCTGCACCCCTACTACACGATCGGCTCCCAGATCGTGGAGGCGTACCGCGTCCACAACGACGTGGACAAGAAGACGGCGCGCAAGCGGGCCGTGGAGATGCTCGACCGGGTGGGCATCCCCGAGCCCGGCAAGCGCGTCGACGACTATCCGCACCAGTTCTCCGGCGGTATGCGCCAGCGCGCGATGATCGCGATGTCGCTGGTCAACAATCCTGACCTGCTGATCGCGGACGAGCCGACCACGGCGCTGGACGTCACCGTGCAGGCGCAGATCCTGGACCTGATCCGCGATCTGCAGAAGGAGTTCGGCTCCGCCGTCATCATGATCACGCACGACCTCGGCGTCGTCGCGGAGATGGCCGACGAGATCCTCGTGATGTACGGCGGCCGGTGCGTCGAGCGGGGCACCGCCGAGAAGGTGTTCTACGAGCCCCGCCACCCCTACACCTGGGGCCTGCTGGGCTCGATGCCGCGCATCGACCGCGAGCAGAGCGAGCGCCTCATCCCGGTCAAGGGCTCCCCGCCCAGCCTCATCAACATCCCCGACGGCTGCGCCTTCAACCCGCGCTGCCCGTACGCCGACGTGCCCAAGGGCAACGTGACGCGTACGGTCCGGCCCGAGCTCACCCAGGACGACAGCCGCCACTGGTCCGCCTGCCACATGCCGCAGGACGAGCGGACCCGGATCTGGACCGAAGAGATTGCGCCGAAGCTGTGACCGAGACGCCTGACACGAAGAAGCCGGAAGCGGTGGTCATTCCCGCGCAGGCCACGGACTCGCCCGAAGTCCTGCTCAAGGTCACCGGCCTGGCGAAGCACTTCCCGATCACCAAGGGGCTGATCCGGCGCCAGGTGGGCGCGGTCAAGGCCGTCGACGGACTCGACTTCGACGTCCGGCGCGGGGAGACCCTGGGCATCGTCGGCGAGTCCGGCTGCGGAAAGTCGACCATGGGCCGGCTGATCACGCGGCTGCTCGAACCGAGCGGCGGCACGATCGAGTTCGAGGGCAAGGACATCACGCACCTCGGGGTGGCGGGCATGCGCCCGCTGCGCCGCGACGTGCAGATGATCTTCCAGGACCCCTATGGCTCGCTGAACCCGCGCCACACGGTGGGCACCATCGTCAGCGCCCCGTTCAAGCTCCAGAACGTCGTCCCGGAGGGCGGGCTCAAGGCGGAGGTCCAGCGGCTGCTGTCGCTCGTCGGCCTCAACCCCGAGCACTACAACCGCTACCCGCACGAGTTCTCGGGCGGCCAGCGCCAGCGCATCGGCATCGCGCGGGCCCTGGCGCTGAAGCCGAAGCTGGTGGTCGCGGACGAGCCCGTCTCGGCGCTCGACGTCTCGATCCAGGCCCAGGTGGTCAACCTGCTGGACGACCTCCAAAAGGAGCTCGGCCTCACCTATGTGATCATCGCGCATGACCTGTCGGTCATCCGCCACGTGTCGGACCGCATCGCGGTGATGTACCTCGGCAAGATCGTCGAGCTCGCCGACAACGCGTCCCTGTACGGGGAGCCGATGCACCCGTACACGGCGGCCCTGATGTCGGCCGTGCCGGTGCCGGACCCGAGGCGGCGCGGCGCAAGGAGCGGGCGCATCCTGCTCAAGGGAGACGTGCCGTCCCCGATCTCGCCGCCGAGCGGCTGCCGCTTCCACACGCGGTGCTGGAAGGCGACGCAGATCTGCGCCACCCAGGAGCCGCCGCTGCTCGCGCTGAAGACGGGGCACCAGGTGGCTTGCCATCACCCGGAGAACGCCCCCGACCAGGCTCCGGGCGACACGCCCCTCCCGGGTGCGGCGGACGCGGTGACGACGGCTTCGCAGTAGGCCGCCCCGGCCGTGCCGGGGGCTGTCCCCGGCACGGCCGGCGCGCCGCCGGGGACAGCGGCCGCCGCGGGGCCCGCCACCTGGGCGGGAGCCGGGGGTGACGCGTCACCCGGGCGGGAGCCGAGGGGCGACAATGGCCCGGTGCTCCACGATCTCTTCCCGCCCGGGGTCCAGCATGCGCTGGACCTCGCCGGCATCTTCGTCTTCGCCACCGCGGGTGCCCTGCTCGCCGTCCGCAAGAATTTCGACGTCTTCGGCATCGCCGTGCTCGCCCTCGTCACCGCCCTCGGCGGGGGCCTCTTCCGCGACCTGGTCATCGGTGCCGTCCCGCCGGCCGCCTTCGGTGAGCTCAGCTTCTTCGTCACCCCGCTGATCGCCGCCGCGATCGTCTTCTTCCTGCACCCCGAGGTTCAGCGGATCAACCGGGCGATCAACGTCTTCGACGCCGCCGGCCTCGCACTGTTCTGTGTGACCGGCACGACCAAGGCCTACGAGTACGGCCTCGGCCTGACCGCGTCCGCGGCGCTGGGCCTGGCTACGGCCGTCGGCGGCGGCGTACTGCGCGACGTGCTGGTCAACGAGGTGCCCTCGCTGCTGCGCGACCGCGAGATGTACGCCGTGCCCGCCACCGTGGGTGCCGCGATGGTCGCCGTCTCCATCGCCCTGGACTCGCTCAACGCCGTCACCACCGGCCTGGCGATCGTGACCACCTTCGTCCTGAGGCTCCTCGCCATGCGCTACCACTGGCGGGCGCCGCTGGCCTGGAACCGCCGCTCCTCGGTGGCCGAAGAGCCGTAGCAACAGAAAGCTACCGCTTAGTAGTAAGCAGGTGTACCGTCGTTCCATGTCATATGCAGCTGCCCAGGCATCCATCGGCGACAGCGAGTTCGACCGCGACACCGCCATCACCGAGCGCGCCGGCGAGCCCGGCGTGTACGACGCGGAGCTCTCCGCCGGCTGGACGATCATCGCCGCTGTCAACGGCGGCTACCTGCTGGCCCTGGTCGGACGGGCCCTGTCGGCGGCCCTCCCGCACCCGGACCCCTTCACGGTCTCCGCGCACTACCTGACGTCCTCCGTGCCCGGCCCGGCCGTGATCCGCACCGAGGTCGTCCGAGTCGGCCGTACCCTCTCCACCGGCCAGGCCTCGCTCTTCCAGTACGACGAGCACGGCAACGAGGTCGAGCGCATCCGCGTCCTCGCCTCGTACGGCGACCTCGCGTCCCTGCCGGACGACGTGCGGACCGTCGCCGAGCCGCCGCTCATGCCCTCCTACGAGAACTGCATCGGCCCCGAGGCCGGCCCCGCGCCGATCCCCGGCAGCTCCGCCATCGTGGACCGGCTCCGGCTCCGGCTCGACCCGGCGACGGCGGGCTGGGCCGTCGGCGCCCCCTCCGGCAAGGGGGAGATGCGGGCCTGGTTCGAGCTGGCCGACGGCCGCGACGCCGACCCGCTGTCCATGCTCCTCGCGGTGGACGCACTGCCGCCGACCGCCTTCGACCTCGGCCTGGTGGCCTGGACCCCGACCGTGGAGCTCACCACGCACATCCGCCGCCGCCCGGCCCCCGGCCCGCTGCGGATCTCCATCACCACCCGCAACCTGGCCGGCGGCTTCCTGGAGGAGGACGCCGAGGTCTGGGACTCCACCGACCACCTGGTCGCCCAGTCCCGCCAGCTGGCACGGGCCCTGCGCATGTGACCTCCGGCGCGCGGCGCGGCGCCCGGCCGGGAGGTCGCGGGGCGGGCATGAGCCCCCGCGGCCCGGCCGGATCGGGTCCCGCCGGGCGGAGGGCCGCAGGAGGGCCCCTAGAATCGGGGGATCATGGCCTACCTCGACCACGCCGCCACCACCCCCATGCTGCCGGAGGCCGCCGCGGCGATGACCGCGCAGTTCGCCGCCACGGGGAACGCCTCGTCCTTGCACGCCGCCGGCCGCCGGGCCCGCCGTACCGTCGAGGAGGCCCGCGAGGCCTTCGCCGAGGCGATCGGCGCACGCCCCAGCGAGGTGGTCTTCACCGCGGGCGGCACGGAAGCCGACAACCTCGCCGTCAAGGGCCTCTACTGGGCCCGGCGCGACGCCGACCCCGCCCGCACCCGGGTCATCGCCAGCCCCGTCGAGCACCACGCCGTCCTCGACGCCGTGCACTGGCTCGCCGAGCACGAGGGCGCCGAGGTCGACTACCTGCCCGTGGACCGCTACGGGCGCGTGCACCCCGACGCCTTCCGCGAAGCCGTCGAGCGCAACCCCGGCGACATCGCCCTGGCCACCGTCATGTGGGCCAACAACGAGATCGGCACCGTCATGCCGGTCCGTGAACTGGCCGACACCGCCCGCGAGGCCGGCATCCCGCTGCACTCCGACGCCGTCCAGGCCTTCGGGCAGCTCGACGTCCACTTCGGCGACAGCGGCCTCGCCGCCATGACCGTCAGCGGTCACAAGATCGGCGGCCCCTACGGCATCGGAGCGCTGCTCCTCGGCCGCGACCAGAGTCCCGTACCCGTCCTGCACGGCGGCGGGCAGGAACGGCACGTCCGCTCCGGCACCCTCGACGTTCCCGCCATCGCCGCCTTCGCGGTGGCCGCCGTCGTCGCCGCCGAGCGGCGGGAGCGGTTCGCCGCCGAGGTCGGCGCCCTGCGCGACGACCTGGTGGCCGCGGTCCTCGCGGCCGTGCCCGACGCCGTCCTCGGAGGCGACCCCGACGAGCGGCTTCCGGCCAACGCGCACTTCAGCTTCCCCGGCTGTGAGGGCGACTCCCTGCTGCTCCTGCTCGACGCCCAGGGCATCGAGTGCTCCACCGGATCGGCGTGCACCGCGGGCGTGGCCCAGCCGAGCCATGTCCTGCTGGCGGCCGGCACCGATCCTCGGCTGGCCCGCGGCACTCTGCGTTTCTCCCTCGGCCACACCTCCACCAAGGAGGACGTTGCCGCCCTGGCCGCGGCCATCGGTCCCGCGGTGGAGCGGGCCCGGACGGCCGGTCTCAGCTGATCGCGGGGAGGCTCAGGCCGGAGCGGCCAGGGCCTCCCGAACCATGCGCAGGTAGCGGTCCCAGTCCCAGTGCCCGCCCGGATCCGTGTGATCGGCGCCGGGCACCTCGGAGTGCCCGACGATGTGCTTGCGGTCCGCCGGGAAGTCGTAGCGGCGGCAGATGTCGGCGGCCAGCCGGGCCGAAGCCGCGTACAGGGCGTCCGTGAAGTCCTCCGGCCGGTCCACGAAACCGACGTGCTCGATGCCGACGCTGCGCTCGTTCATCGACCGGTTGCCCGCGTGGAAGGCCACGTCCAACTCGCGCACCATCTGCTCCACATGCCCGTCTCCCCGGACTATGTAGTGCGCCGAAGCCTTGTGCCACGGATTCTTGAAGGCGTCCACCGAGGACTGGAAGCCGCCCTGTGTGACGTGCACGACGATCCGGTCCACCCGGTAGTCGTCGGGCCGGTCGGCCATCCGCCAGTTCGCCGGCGAGGCGGCCGTCCAGCCCGCCCCCGCGTGGTCGATCTCGCCCTCCTTGCGCGGCTTGGCCACTCCCGGCAGCAGCCACCACGCGCGGCGGATCTCCTCCCGGCCGGCGACCGCCCCCGCGGCGACGATGCCCAGCCCGCCGAGCAGCACCGCCCGGCGCGTCCGCCCCGACTTCGATCTCTTGTTCCCCTGCTCGGCCATGTGATCCACCCCCTGTAGCCGATAACGCGCTGTGACCCCGCTCGGTTCCCCCGTACCCTGGACGGTGCTATGACTGAGAACCTGCCGCGCACCGACCGCCCCCTTCGCGTCCTGGCCGCCATGTCCGGCGGAGTGGACTCCGCCGTCGCAGCCGCCCGCGCCGTCGAAGCCGGGCACGACGTGACCGGCGTCCACCTCGCGCTCTCCGCGAACCCGCAGTCCTTCCGGACCGGAGCCCGTGGCTGCTGCACCATCGAGGACTCCCGCGACGCCCGCCGTGCCGCGGACGTCATCGGTATCCCCTTCTACGTCTGGGACCTCGCCGAGCGCTTCCGCGAGGACGTCGTCGAGGACTTCATCTCCGAGTACGAGGCCGGGCGCACCCCGAACCCCTGCCTGCGCTGCAACGAGAAGATCAAGTTCGCCGCGCTGCTCGACAAGGCCCTCGCCCTCGGCTTCGACGCCGTCTGCACCGGCCACTACGCCACCGTCGTGCTGAAGGAGGACGGCTCCCGCGAGCTGCACCGCGCCTCCGACCTGGCCAAGGACCAGTCCTACGTCCTCGGCGTCCTCGACGACAAGCAGCTCGCCCACGCCCTCTTCCCGCTCGGCGACACCCTCACCACCAAGGAAGAGATCCGCGCCGAGGCGGAGGCCCGCGGCCTGGCCGTCGCGAAGAAGCCCGACAGCCACGACATCTGCTTCATCGCCGACGGAGACACCCAGGGCTTCCTCACCGGCCGCCTCGGCAAGGCCGAGGGCGACATCGTCGACGGGGCCACCGGCGAGAAGGTCGGCACGCACGACGGCGCCTTCGGCTTCACCATCGGCCAGCGCAAGGGCCTGCGGATCGGCCACCCGGCCCCCGACGGCAAGCCGCGCTACGTGCTCGACATCTCCCCGGTGAACAACACCGTCACCGTCGGACCCGTCGAGGCCCTCGACGTCAGCGCCCTCACCGCGATCCGCCCCCGCTGGTGCGGGGCCGAGGCGGCCGCCCCGGGCACCTACACCGCCCAGCTGCGCGCCCACGGCGGAGAGACCGAGGTCTTCGCAGAGGTGGTGGACGGCGAGTTGCGCGTCTCCTTCGCCGAGCCCGTCCGCGGCGTGGCCCCCGGCCAGGCGATCGTGCTCTACGACGGCACCCGCGTGGTCGGCTCCGCCACCATCGCGACGACGACGCGGGCCGCGGCCGCCGTCTGACGGACCGGCTCAGACCACCGTCAGGACGATCTTGCCGGTGGTGCGGCCCTGCTCGCCGATCTCGTGGGCCTTCGCGGCCTGCTCCAGCGGGAGCACCGTCTCGATCAGCGGCTTCAGCAGGCCCCGGTCCGCGAGGTCTGCGATCGCCTCCAGGCCCTTCAGGTCCGGGTCGACCAGCACCCAGGTCGCGTTCACCCCGTCGGCGCCCGCCGGGACGGAGTCCGGGCCGGGCAGCGAGATCAGGTGGCCGCCGGCCTTGAGGACCTTCAGGCTGCGCTCGGCGGTGTCGCCGCCCAGCGCGTCCAGCACGACGTCGACGTCCGAGACCGCCCCGGCGAAGTCCACCGAGCGGTAGTCGATCAGCTCGTCGGCGCCCAGCCCGCGCAGCACCTCGTGCTTGGCCGCGCTGGCGGTGCCGATCACGTACGCGCCGCGGGCCTTGGCGATCTGCACCGCCAGGTGCCCGACCCCGCCGGCCGCCGCGTGCACGAGCACCCGCTGCCCGGCCGTGACGCCGGCGGTGTCCACCAGTGCCTGCCACGCGGTGAGCGCCGCCAGCGGCAGCGCCGCCGCCTGCACGTGGTCGAGGGAGCCGGGCTTGCGGGCGAAGTGCCGCGCCGGCGCCGCCACGTACTGCGCGTAGCCCCCCGCCTGGCGCGGGAAGTGCGGCATGCCGTACACCTCGTCGCCCGGGGCGTACAGGGTCACGCCCGGGCCGACGGCCTCGACGGTGCCGGACACGTCCCAGCCCACGACCGGGGTCTCGCCCCAGGTGATCAGGGCGCCGCTCGCGCGGGTCTTCCAGTCGACCGGGTTGACGCCTGCCGCGTGGACCCGGACGAGGACCTCGCCCAGACCGGGCTCCGGCCGCTCGATTTCCCGCTCGACCAGGTTCTCCGGGCCGCCCCACTTGTCGACGACGATCGCGCGCATCTCAGTCCGCCTCATTCCGTTCGTTCGCGTCCGCTACCGGGCCGTTCCCCGGCGACGCGTCCCAGATTCGGACAGGGGGAACGCCCATGGTGTTGGCCGTTTGGCCACTGTGTGACAGGATCTGGCCATGGGTGAGATGCGGGAGCACATCGAGGACACGGCCCGTCGCGGAAGCGGAGCGGGCGGCCGCCACCTGGTCGCCGTCCTGGCCCTCCCCGGCTTCCCGCCGTTCGAGCTCGGCATCCCCTCCCGGGTCTTCGGCAGCGCCGTGGACGACGACGGCGAGGCCTTGTACGAGGTCGTCGTCTGCACCGCCGACGGCGCCCCGGTCCCCAGCGACTCCGGGTTCACCCTCCAGCCCGCCGCCGGGCCCGAGGCCCTCGCCGCCGCCGACACGGTGATCGTCCCGCCCACCCACGCCATGCCCGAGCTCGGCCGCGGCGGACCGCTGCCGCCCGCCGTCGCCGCGGCCATCGCCGGCATCCGCCCCGGCACCCGCCTGGTGTCGATCTGCTCCGGCTCCTACGTGCTCGCCGCCGCCGGACTCCTCGACGACCGCCCCGCCACCACGCACTGGAACCTCGCCGAGGAATTCCGCCGCGCCTACCCCCGGGTCCGCCTCGACGAGGACGTCCTGTTCGTCGACGACGGCGACGTCCTGACCTCGGCCGGCGTCTCCGCCGGAGTGGACCTGTGCCTGTACCTGATCCGCCGTGACCACGGCGTGACCGTCACCAACCGGGCCGCCCGCATGTGCGTCGTACCGCCCTGGCGCGACGGCGGACAGGCCCAGTTCATCGACCGGCCCGTCCCCGAGCCCACCGTCGCCACCACCACCGCCACCCGGGCCTGGGCCCTGGAACGCCTCGCCGAGCCGGTCAGCCTCGGCGAGCTCGCCGCCCACGCCCGGATGAGCCTGCGCACCTTCACCCGGCGCTTCCGCGACGAGGTCGGCATGACCCCGGTGCAGTGGCTCACCGCCCAACGCCTCGAAAGGGCCCGGCACCTGCTGGAGTCCAGCGACCTCCCGGTCGACCTCGTCGCCCACCGGTCCGGCTTCGGCTCCGCGAACTCCCTGCGCCAGCACATGCGCGCGTCCCTCGGCGTCTCCCCGATCGCCTACCGGCGCACCTTCCAGCCCGCCGCTGCCCCGGCATGACCCCGGAGGTCATCGCCACCGCGGCCGCGAGCGGCCAGGATCGGACCAACGGCCCGCACCGGCGGACCGTTCGGCACCGACCAGGGAGCGGACCATGACCGCGTACGCCATCGCCCACCTGCGCCCCGAGACGATGAACGAGGACGTCCTCACCTACATCGAGGCCATCCAGTCGACACTGGACCCCCACGGCGGCCGTTTCCTCGTGCACGGCAGGCAGGTCGAGGTCCTGGAGGGCCCCTTCCCCGGCACCGTCGTCGTCATCGGCTTCCCCGACATCGAGCGGGCCCGCGCCTGGTACGCCTCCGACGCCTACCAGGCCATCCTCCCCCTGCGTACGAAGCACATAGCCGGCGAAGCCGTACTGGTCGAGGGCGTCCCGGTCGACTACGACGCCTCGCAGACGGCCGCGGCCCTGCGCGCCGAAGCCGGCCTCTGACGGTCGCCCGGGCCGCGTTCGTCCTCGCGGGGCCCGCGCAGCCGCCGCCGGCACCTGACCTCGACCTTCGGGCCCCGCGCGGGCTCGGGGGTGCGAGCATGTGCGGTATGGCTACTCACCTGATCACCGGTGCCGGTTCCGGCATCGGCGCCGCCGTCGCGACCCGTCTGCACGCCCGCGGCGACGACCTCGTCCTCCTGGCCCGCGACGCCGCCCGCGGCAAGCAGCTCGTCGAGCGCTACCCCGGCTCCCGGGCCCTCGTGGGCGACCTCGCCGATCCGGACCGGCTCTCCTGGGCCTTCTCCCAGCAGGCGATCCCCGAGCGCATCGACTCGCTCCTGCACATCGCCGGGATCGTCGACCTCGGCCCGGTGGGGGAGCTGCGGCCCAAGACCTGGCACCAGCAGCTCAACGTGAACCTGGTCGCCCCCGCCGAGGTGACCCGGCTGCTGCTGCCGACCCTGCGCGCCTCCAAGGCCACCGTCGTCTTCGTCAACTCCGGCGCCGGTCTCAACGCCCACGCCGACTGGAGCGCGTACGCCGCCTCCAAGCACGGCCTGAAGGCCCTCGCCGACTCGCTGCGCGCCGAGGAGCGGGCCAACGGCATCCGGGTCACCTCCGTCTACCCGGGCCGCACCGCCAGCCCCATGCAGGCCAAGGTGCACTCCCAGGAGGGCAAGGAGTACGACCCCGCCGCCTGGATCGACCCCGAGTCGGTGGCGACCACAGTCCTGATGGCCGTCGACCTGCCCCGCGACGCCGAGGTCAACGACCTGTCCGTGAGGCCGGGCCGATGAGCGCCGGCGCGACCGGAGTCGGTTCGCTGCCCGGCGGCGACGCCCGCGAGGCCGCCAAGACCGCGACCGGATCCTTCGAGGACTTCCCGTACCTTCCCGAACTGCCCGCCCGCGGCCCCGGCGCCGACATGATCGGCCGCACGACCGGGCTGCTCGTCGACCTGTACGCGCACGTGGAGCCCAGCGGCTGGCGGATCAGCGACCGGCCCGGGCGCGACACCCGCCGGGCCAGGTCCTGGCTGGGCGAGGACCTGGACGCTTTGGAGGAGTTCACCCAGGGTTACACCGGCAAGCTGAAGATCCAGGCGGTCGGGCCGTGGACGCTGGCCGCCGGCCTGGAGCTGCACGGCGGCGAGGCGATGCTGCAGGACGCGGGAGCCTGCCGCGACCTGGCCGGATCGCTCGCCGAGGGGCTGCGCGAGCACCTGGCCGATGTGCGCAGGCGGATCCCCGGCGCCGACGTCGTGCTGCAGCTCGACGAGCCGTCCCTGACGGCCGTGCTGCGCGGCCGCGTCCGCTCCGCGAGCGGCTACCGCACCTACCGCGCCGTGGACCGGCAGGTCGTCGAGGGCGTCCTGCGCGATCTGTTCGCCGTCCACGACGGCGACGTGATCGTCCACTCCTGCGCACCCGAAGTTCCCTTCGGCTTGCTGCGCCGGGCCGGCGCCACGGGAGTGTCGTTCGATTTCTCCCTGCTCACGGAGCGCGAGGACGACGCCGTCGGGGAGGCCGTCGAAGGCGGTACGAAGCTCTTCGTCGGAGTGGTGGCGGGCACCGACGGCCCGTTGTCCGACCCGGGCGGTAGCGTCATGGGTGTCAGGAAGCTCTGGCGCAGGCTGGGGCTGGCCCCGGGGACTCTGGCGGAGTCCGTCGTGGTCACCCCCTCGTGCGGTCTGGCGGGCGCCTCGCCCGCCTACGCCCGTGCGGTGCAGGCACATTGCGCCAGGGCGGCGAGGTCGCTCGCCGACAACCCTGAGTGACGGTCGAGACGGGCCACGGGAGGACACGGCATGGCAGCCGAACAGCAGGACACGGCAGTACCGGCGGCGGTGCGTGAACAGCACCAGCTGCTGGCCGAGCAGGTCGAGGAGCACCGCTTCCGGTACTACGTGAACGACCAGCCGGTCGTCAGCGACGCCGAGTTCGACCGGCTGCTGCGTTCGCTGGAGGCGCTGGAGGAGGAGTTCCCGGAGCTGCGCACGCCCGACTCGCCCACCCAGAAGGTGGCCGGGGCGTACGAGACGGACTTCGCCTCCGTCGAGCACCGCGAGCGCATGCTCTCCCTCGACAACGCCTTCGACGACGAGGAACTGGCCGCCTGGGCCGATCGGGTGGCCCGGGACACCGGCAGCTCCGCCTACCACTACCTGTGCGAGTTGAAGGTGGACGGCCTCGCCGTCAACCTCACCTACGAGCACGGCCGGCTCACCCGGGCGGCCACCCGCGGCGACGGCCGCACCGGTGAGGACATCACGCCCAACGTCCGCACCATCGCCGAGATCCCGGACCGCCTCTCGGGCGAGCGGATCCCGACGCTCGTCGAGATCCGTGGCGAGGTCTACTTCCCGATGGAGAAGTTCGAGGAGCTCAACGCCAGACTCGTCGCGGCGGAGGGCAAGCCCTTCGCCAACCCGCGCAACGCCGCGGCCGGTTCCCTGCGCCAGAAGGACCCGAAGGTCACGGCGACCCGCCCGCTGCACATGGTCGTCCACGGCATCGGCGCCCGCGAGGGTTTCGCGATCGAGCGTCAGTCCCAGGCGTACGAGCTGCTGCGCGAGTGGGGCCTGCCCACCGCCCGGCACAACAAGGTGGTGTCCTCCCTCGCCGAGGTCCGGGATTTCATCGCGGAGTTCGGTGAGAACCGGCACTCGGTGGAGCACGAGATCGACGGCGTGGTCGTCAAGCTCGACGAGATCGCCCTCCAGGGCCGGCTCGGCTCCACCGCCCGCGCCCCGCGCTGGGCCATCGCCTGGAAGTACGCCCCCGAAGAGGTCAACACCAAGCTGATCGACATCAAGGTCGGTGTCGGGCGTACGGGGCGCGTGACGCCCTACGCGCAGGTGGAGCCGGTGACGGTGGCGGGCTCCGAGGTCGAGTTCGCGACCCTGCACAACCAGGAGGTCGTCAGGGCCAAGGGCGTGCTCATCGGTGACACCGTGGTCCTGCGCAAGGCCGGTGACGTGATCCCCGAGATCCTCGGCCCGGTGGTCGACCTGCGCGACGGCACCGAGCGGGAGTTCGAGATGCCCACCGAATGCCCCGCGTGCGGGACGGCGCTGCGCCCCATGAAGGAGGGGGACATCGACGTCCGGTGCCCCAATGCCCAGACCTGCCCCGCCCAGCTGCGCGAGCGGCTCTTCTACCTGGCCGGCCGGCAGTCCCTGGACATCGAGAACTTCGGCATGGTCGCCGCCGCCGCCCTGACCGGCCCGCTGGAGCCGGCGCAGCCGCCCCTGCTCGACGAGGGAGACCTCTTCGCCCTGACCGTCGAGCAGCTGCTGCCCATCAAGGCGTACGTCCTGGACCAGGACAGCGGCCTGCCCAAGCGGGACCCGAAGACCGGCGAGGAGAAGATCGTCACGGTCTTCGCCAACCAGAAGGGCGAGCCGAAGAAGAACGCCCTGGCGATGCTGGAGAACATCGCCGCGGCCAAGGAGCGCCCGCTCGCCCGCATCATCAACGGCCTGTCCATCCGCCACGTCGGACCGGTCGCGGCCGAGGCGCTGGCCCGTGAGTTCCGGTCCGTCGC
The DNA here is from genome assembly GCF_042742535.1 of Streptomyces sp. NPDC058880. Lineage (NCBI taxonomy): Bacteria > Bacillati > Actinomycetota > Actinomycetes > Kitasatosporales > Streptomycetaceae > Streptomyces > Streptomyces sp. NPDC058880. The sequence goes on along the minus strand of NZ_JBHYMC010000027.1, from coordinate 6,966 downwards.
GGCCATCGAAGCGGCGACCGAGGAGCAGCTCACCGCCACCGACGGGGTCGGCGCGATCATCGCCGCCTCGCTGAAGGAGTGGTTCGCGGTCGACTGGCACCAGGAGATCCTGCGCAAGTGGCGTGAGGCCGGGGTCCGGATGGAGGAGGAAGGTTCCGCCGAGGAAGAGGGGCCCCGGCCGCTGGAGGGCCTGACCGTGGTCGTCACCGGTACTTTGCAGAGCCACACGCGGGACGGCGCCAAGGAGGCCCTCCAGAGCCGCGGTGCCAAGGTCACCGGATCCGTCTCGAAGAAGACCTCCTTCGTCGTGGTCGGCGACAACCCCGGTTCGAAGTACGACAAGGCAGTCCAGTTGAAGCTGCCCGTCCTCGACGACGCCGGGTTCGCCGTGCTGCTGGAGCAGGGTCCGGACGCGGCACGCGCAGCAGCGCTCCCCGTGGACGGTGAGTCCGAAGGGGAGTAGTACCGACCGGGTGATCCCCGAGGGGGAGTAGCGAAGGCGAACGGATGCGTGGCGTGTTGCCGTGAGGACGGGCGCACGCCAGGCGTGGCGGACGGTGGTAAACGGCCGGTACAAGGCTGGTCGCGGGGCGGCGACCTGTCGGATCATCGGACGGGCGGCGGGGCCCCGGTCCAAACTCACCCGTTCGGCGGATACCGTACTGATGAGGATGGCTGGGTCGCATTCGGGCAACCACTGCCGACCGCTGCCCCTGGGAGCCTCCCGCGTCCTACTGTTGAGGGGTGCGCCAGTCGTGCACACGGCTGCGGGATGCGATTCCGGCCGTGGTGGCATGACATGGGGGCCATCGCGTGACATCGGCATCGCCGGCTGTGAGAGGTACGGGCATGAAACCCACCGAAAGCGCCGACCCGTCACCTGAATTCGGCGGGGAGATCCCGCCCATGCGGGCGGGCAGGCTCGGCGTCCTGCGGGCCAGGACTCCGGACACCCGACCGGTCGACACCGGTGAGGGCGGGCAGGGGCGGCGCGGCGTGCTGCCCTTCCTCGTCGTGGGTCTCGCGGTCGTGGTGCTCACCACCGGCGTCGCATCCGCCCTGATCGGCCGTCATGCGCTGTTCCCCGGCGGGCCGGTCGGCTGGGCCCTGGCCCTCCTCACCGGCATCATCGTCGGCCACCTCGTCGCCCTCGGCCGGGACCGCTGGTGGGGCGGCACCGGATCGGGCGCCGCGCTCACCCTCGCCGTGCTCATCCTCTACGGCTGGGTGCCCGCCGGACTGGTCTCGCTCGCGGTGGTCTCCCTGGTCGGCGCCGCCCGCAGACACCGCTGGCGACAGGGGCTGCTCCACGGCTCCGTCGACATCCTCGGCATCGCCGCCGGTGCCCTCGTGCTCGCCGCCTTCGGCGAGGCGCCCACCGTCGAAGCCCCCTGGCCGCCCACCACCTGGGGGCTGGACGCCCTGCCCGAGATCGTCCTCGTCGCCGTCGCCTATCTGCTCGCCACCCGGTTCCTGCTCTGGATCGCCCTGGCCCCGCGCGGCGCCGGGCTGCCCACCGTCGCCCGGACCGCCCTGCTCCGACAGGCGTTAGTGGCGGTCGCGCTGCTCGGCATCGCGCCCCTCATCTGCGTGGTGGCGGTCACCAAGCCGGTCCTGCTGCCGCTGTTCGCCGTACCGCTCATCGCGCTGGACTCCACCCTCTGGATCGCCCGGGCGCGCGCCGAGGAGCAGCTACGGGACCCGCTGACCGGGCTGCCGAACCGGCAGTGGCTGCTGGAGCGGGCCTGGTCGGCCCTCGACGAGGCGGAGCGCCTGGGCACCCGGGCCGCCCTCGTGCTGATCGACCTCGACCGCTTCCGGGCGGTCAACGACACCCTGGGCCATCTGGCGGGCGACCGGCTCCTCCTCCAGATCGCCGACCGGCTGCGCCAGGCGCTGCCCGAGGAGGCCGAGGCCGCCCGCCTGGGCGGCGACGAGTTCGCCGTCCTGCTCCCCGTCGCGGACTCCACCACCAGCGCCCAGCGCATCGCGCGCCACCTGGTCGCGGAACTCAGCTCCCCGCTCGACCTGGACGGCCTCACACTCGTCCTGGAGGCCAGCGCCGGCCTCGCCGTCTTCCCCGACCACGCGCTGGACGCGGAAGGCCTGCTGCGGCGCGCGGACGTGGCGATGTACCAGGCCAAGCGGGACCGCACGGGCGTGGAAGTGTACGAATCCAAGCGCGACAGCAACACCCCCGACCGGCTGGGTCTCCTCGGCGACCTCCGAAGGGCCCTCGACGCGGGCGAAGTGGAACTCCACTACCAGCCGAAGGTCCGCTTCGACGGGCAGGTCGCCGGACTCGAAGCGCTAGTGCGCTGGGTCCACCCGGAACGCGGCCGGGTGCCCCCGGACGAGTTCATCGCGATCGCCGAGACGTCCGGGCTGATGCCGCACCTGACGGAGTACGTCCTGGAGACGGCCCTGGCCCAGGTGGCACGCTGGCGTGCACAGGGCCTGAAGGTCCCGGTCGCCGTCAACGTTTCGCCGCGCGACGTCCACACGCCCGGCTTCGCCGGCGCGGTGGCCGCGCGGCTGGCCCGCCACGGTGTCCCGGCCAGCGGCCTGCAGCTGGAGATAACGGAACACGTCCTGCTGGAGGACCCCCAGCGGGCGGCGGACACCATGGCCGGCCTCACCGGGCACGGTGTGAAGATGTCCCTGGACGACTTCGGCACCGGCTACTCCTCCCTCGTCCACCTGCGCCGCCTGCCGGTCAGCGAGCTGAAGATCGACCGTTCCTTCGTGGGACGGCTCGCCGTCGACACGCAGGACGCGGAGATCGTCCGGTGCACCGTCGACCTCGCACACTCGCTCGGCCTGCTCGTCGTGGCAGAGGGCGTCGAGGACGACGAGACCTGGGAGCGGCTGCGAGACCTGGGCTGCGACGCCGTACAGGGATGGCTGGTGGCCGCCGCGATGCCGCCGCAGGAAGCCACCGCCTGGCTGCTGGCCCGGGGCGAGCGCGGCTGGCGACGCCCGGCGGACATCACGGCGGAACTGGCCGCCGCCGAGGCCGACGCGGTCTGACCGCCCCCGGGCCCGGCCGGCCGGGCGGCGCGCCCGCCGGAGCGCCCCCAGGACCCCGCGCCCCCCACGCCGGCGGGGCCGGCACCCGACCCCGCCCGCCTTCGGCCGGGACGCCGCGCGGGCCCCGTGCGGCGTCCCGGCCAAACCGTTTCGCAGGCCGGGCGCCGGGCCCCCTAGGATTGAGCCCGAAACTACACATCCACCCACCCCCAGAGGATCGCTGCATGCCTGGCATTACGCGCGAGGAGGTCGTCCACCTCGCACGGCTGGCGCGCCTTGAGCTGTCCAGCAACGAGCTGGATCACTTCGCCGGACAGCTCGACGACATCATCGGCGCGGTCGCCCGTGTCTCCGAGGTCGCCGACCAAGACGTCCCGCCGACCTCCCACCCGCTGCCGCTGACGAACGTCATGCGCGCGGACGAGGTCCGTCCGTCGCTCACCCCCGAGCAGGCGCTCTCCGGTGCTCCCGCCCAGGAGCAGCAGCGTTTCAAGGTGCCGCAGATCCTGGGGGAGGACTAACAGCCATGGTCGACATCATCAAGCTCACGGCCGCCGAGACCGCCGAGAAGATCGCCTCCGGCGAGCTCACCGCCGTCGAGGTCACCGAGGCCCACCTGGCCCGCATCGACGCCACCGACGAGAAGGTCAACGCCTTCCTGTACGTGGACCGCGAGGGCGCGCTGGCCCAGGCCCGCGCCGTCGACGCCAAGCGCGAGGCGGGCGAGAAGCTCGGCCCGCTGGCCGGTGTACCGCTCGCCCTCAAGGACATCTTCACCACCGTCGGGGTCCCCACCACCGTCGGTTCGAAGATCCTCGAAGGCTGGATCCCGCCCTACGACGCCACCCTGACGCGCAAGCTCAAGGAAGCCGACGTCGTCATCCTCGGCAAGACCAACATGGACGAGTTCGCCATGGGGTCCTCCACCGAGAACAGCGCCTATGGCCCCACCGGCAACCCGTGGGACCTCACCCGCATCCCCGGCGGCTCCGGCGGTGGCTCCGCCGCGGCCCTCGCCGCCTTCCAGGCCCCGCTCGCCATCGGCACCGACACCGGCGGATCCATCCGCCAGCCCGCAGCCGTCACCGGCACGGTCGGTGTGAAGCCCACCTACGGCGGTGTCTCCCGCTACGGCATGGTCGCCTTCTCCTCCTCCCTCGACCAGGGCGGGCCCTGCGCCCGTACGGTCCTGGACGCGGCCCTGCTGCACGAGGTGATCGCCGGCCACGACCCGCTCGACTCCACCTCCATCGACGCCCCGGTCCCGCCGGTCGTCGAGGCCGCCCGCAACGGCTCCGTCGCCGGCCTGCGCGTCGGTGTGGTCAAGCAGTTCGCCGGAGAGGGCTACCAGGCCGGTGTCGTCCAGCGCTTCAACGAGTCGGTGGAGCTCCTCAAGGAGCTCGGCGCCGAGATCGTCGAGCTGGACTGCCCGTCCTTCGACCTCGCGATGGCCGCGTACTACCTGATCGCGCCGTCCGAGTGCTCCTCGAACCTGGCCCGCTTCGACGCCATGCGCTACGGCCTGCGCGTCGGGGACGACGGCACCAAGTCCGCCGAGGACGTCACCGCCCTGACCCGCGAGGCCGGCTTCGGCGACGAGGTCAAGCGCCGCATCATCCTCGGCACGTACGCGCTCAGCTCCGGCTACTACGACGCGTACTACGGCTCCGCCCAGAAGGTCCGCACGCTGATCTCGCAGGACTTCGAGAAGTCCTTCGAGCAGGTCGACGTGATCGTCTCCCCGACCACCCCGACCACCGCCTTCCCGATCGGCGAGCGCACCGACGACCCCCTCGCCATGTACCTCGCGGACCTGTGCACCATCCCGACCAACCTGGCCGGCAACTCCGCCATGTCGCTGCCCTGCGGCCTGGCACCGGAGGACGGTCTCCCGGTCGGGCTCCAGATCATCGCCCCGGCGATGAAGGACGACCGGCTCTACAGGGTCGGTGCCGCCGTCGAGGCCGCCTTCGTCGCACGCTGGGGTCACCCGCTGCTCGAGGAGGCACCGTCGCTGTGAGCACCAGTGCACTGTCCAAGGCCAAGGGCTTCAAGAAGTCCAAGACCGGCACCTACCTGTCGATCGGCACCACGGCCTTCGGCGCCGTCAGCGTGATCAAGCAGGTCAAGAAGGCCCGCAGCGAGAACGACATGCTGAAGCTGGTCGACGCCGCCGTGTCCGCCGCCGCCATCGTCACCGGCCTCGCGATCCTGTACCGGGAGCTCAAGCGCCTGGGCGACGACGACGTCCTGCTGGGCTGAGAGGGAAAGTTTCACCGTGACCACCTTCACCGAACTGCTGTCGTACGAGGACGCCCTGGCGTCGTACGACCCCGTCATGGGCCTTGAGGTCCATGTCGAGCTCGGCACCAGGACCAAGATGTTCTGCGGCTGCTCGACCGAGCTCGGCGGCGAGCCCAACTCGCAGACCTGCCCCACCTGCCTCGGCCTGCCCGGCTCGCTCCCGGTCGTCAACGCGATCGGCGTCGAGTCCGCAGTCAAGATCGGCCTCGCGCTGAACTGCGAGATCGCCGAGTGGTGCCGCTTCGCCCGGAAGAACTACTTCTATCCGGACATGCCGAAGAACTTCCAGACCTCCCAGTACGACGAGCCCATCGCCTTCAACGGCTACTTGGACGTCCAGCTGGAGGACGGCGAGATCTTCCGCGTGGAGATCGAGCGCGCCCACATGGAGGAGGACACCGGCAAGTCGCTGCACGTCGGCGGTGCCACCGGCCGCATCCACGGCGCGTCCCACTCCCTGCTGGACTACAACCGCGCCGGCATCCCGCTCATCGAGATCGTCACCAAGCCCATCGAGGGCGCGGGCGAGCGGGCCCCCGAGGTTGCCAAGGCGTACGTCGCCGAGCTGCGCGAGGTCATCAAGGCGCTCGGCGTCTCCGAGGCCCGCATGGACAAGGGCCAGATGCGCTGCGACGTGAACCTGTCGCTGCGCCCCAACGGGACCCGGGAATTCGGCACCCGCTCGGAGACCAAGAACGTCAACTCCCTGCGCTCCGTCGAGCGCGCCGCGCGCTTCGAGATCCAGCGGCACGCGGCCGTGCTGTCCTCCGGCGGCTCGATCGTCCAGGAGACCCGGCACTTCCATGAGGAGGACGGCTCCACCACGGCCGGCCGCATCAAGGACAACGCCGAGGACTACCGGTACTTCCCGGAGCCCGACCTGGTGCCCGTGGCGCCCGCCCGCGCGTGGGTGGAAGAGCTGCGCGCCGGCCTGCCCGAGATGCCGCGCGTGCGCCGCAATCGCCTCCGTGAGGAGTGGGGCGTCAGCGAGCACGACATGCAGTCGATCCTCAACGCGGGCGCGGTGGACTCCATCGTCGCCACCATCGAGGAGGGCGCCGACTCGTCCGCCGCCCGCAAGTGGTGGATGGGCGAGTTGGCCCGCAACGCCAACGAGCAGGGCGTTGTCGTCGACGAGCTGCCGATCACCCCGGCGCAGGTGGCCCGGGTCGCGGCCCTGGTCGCGGCCGGAGACCTGAACGACAAGCTGGCCCGTCAGGTCATCGAGGGGGTCCTCGCCGGCGAGGGCACCCCGGACGAGGTCGTCGAGAAGCGCGGCCTGAAGGTCGTCTCGGACGAAGGCGCGCTCGGCGCGGCCGTCGACGAGGCGATCGCGGGCAACGCGGCCATCGCCGACAAGATCCGCGGGGGCAAGATCGCCGCGGTCGGCGCCCTGGTCGGCGCGGTCATGAAGACCACCCGCGGCCAGGCCGACGCGGCGCGCGTCAAGGAGCTCATCCTGGAGCGCCTGGGCGTCGCCGGGGGCTGAGCCCTTCGGGCCCGACGGCCCGAACGCCCCGGGGCCCCGCACCGAAGGCTTGGGTTCAAGGGGTCGTCGCAACACCACTTGGTTTCAGGTGGTGAGTAGATCACGTAGACGCTCGGCTGGGGTATCCCAGTCGAGCGTCTTGC